>NZ_JAKUDW010000067.1:0-28611 GCF_022662595.1 Bacillus cereus group sp. BfR-BA-01524
CGGAAGTATTTAAAGTGTTGATATTAAAAGGTTCTTGATAAAACTTTGGAGATGTATTATAGTTAATATATACAATACTTCGGAAGTATATTCCGAAGTATCTACGGCATATATAGCGGGTATGAGTTCCGTAATATTAAGTATACTTTCTTGTAACTATACATAAATTTTATTTTTTATTAAAGGTGGTGTGAAATTAGTGTCTAATATATCAATGAGTAGCAATGAAATTATTGATGTACTCTGTGAGAATTTAAATGATGGGATTTGGGCTCTACGTGTACTATACGCTGAAGGTGCAATGCACAAAGAAAAGCTATGGGATTGTATCAACCAATATCATAAAGAATATCAAATTGAGAATGAAAAGGATTATGAAGGAAAAAAGATACTTCCTTCGCGATATGCTTTGGATATTATGACTGCACGACTTGAGGGAGCAGGGTTGATATCTTTTAAACCATTTGGACGCGTTCGAGTTTATGAAGTAACAAATCTAGGTAATGTTTTAATTAAAGAACTAGAAAAACGAGTTGAGAAAAACAACTAAAATATATATTTGAGGGAGGATATACATATGGCAGGCAATTTTTCAGAAATCGAAAGCCAAGGAAATATTAGTTTAAAATTTGGATTCTTAGGACTAGGTATGGGTGGATGCGCAATCGCAGCGGAGTGCGCAAATAAAGAAACTCAAATTAAAAATAACAAATACCCATATCGTGCGATTCTTGTTAATACAAATAGTCAAGATTTTAACAAGATTGAGATTAAAAACGCGGGAAATGTACGTAAAATACAGTTAGAAGGATATGAGCAGGGTGCAGCTCGTAATCCACAGGTTGGTGAGGAAGCATTTGTAAAGCATGAAACAATGATTTTCGAAACGGTCAAGCAGGAATTTGAAGATCGTGATTTCATTTGGATTACTTGTGGCCTTGGTGGAGGAACAGGAACTGGAGCTCTATTAAAGGCAATTGAAATGCTATATGAACATGATTACAATTTTGGATTATTACTTACTTTACCACGTGATGCAGAGGCTTTAAAAGTACTAGAAAACGCAACTTCACGCATTCGTAGTATTGCAATGAACCAAGAAGCTTTTGGCTCAATTGTATTAATAGATAACGCTAAACTATATAGAAAATTTGAAGAGGAAAATCCAAGTGCTTTAGCAAACGAATATACTAGTTATAGTAACAAATATATTGCTGATGCATTACATGAGATTAACTTAGTAACTTCATCATTTACACCGTTTTCAGATACACATTTTGATGCGAGTGAATTTGCTCAAGTAATTAATACACCAGGCGTTTTATCACTAGCAAAACTAGAACTAAAATCAAATCAATTAGACACTGAAAACCCGCTAGGTTACTTGACTCAGTTAGGGAACGCACTAGAAAAAGGCGTTTTATATGATACAGAAAAAGAAGAGCTAGAAAGTGCTAAAAAGAGCGCACTATCTATCGTTACATCACCGCTACGAGCAGGGCGATTATATAACTTCTCTTTCCTTAACCAAATGGAAAACTTCTTAAAAGAAAGAACTCCATATGTAGATGAACGTCCTATAGCTCCATATGTTAATAAACATACAGCGAAAAAAGAAGAGGATATAGTAAAATTCTATTCAGTTGTTGCAGGACTACCATTGCCAAAACGTGTGAGTGATATTATTGATGAGATTACGAGAATTAAAGAAGAACGTGAGCAAGCTAATTCTAAGAAATCAAATGCTGTTTTAAATAAACTTTTTGCATTTGATGATTCAGTACAAGAAGAAAAACCTAAAAAGAAAAAATTGAATTTTGGTGCTGAACCTGAAGTCGAAGTTGCTGATGATTCACAACCAGTAAAGAAGAAATTATCATTCTAAACAAAAGACCGACAAATATAATTTTGTCGGTCTTTTTCTATTTCAATAGCAAAAAGAATCTACAATGCTCAAGTGAGTAATCTATTATATTTTCTGTATGTGTAACATGGCATTACATAATGTGATAGTTTAAATAAATTGTTAGGCCGTCCGAACAATTCTATTCGTATACTTTATCCTTTAATAAATTGTTCGGTTAAAACATGTCTTCCGTCCGAACAATTTTAAAAGAACCAAAAGACTATTTAAATCAATGTTTTTAGCGAATTTGAAGGTAAAGAAGTAATCCAAACTTCAGCGTACGAGTTTTAGTATCTAGATTAGCGTAAATTCAGTTTAAAATTTTAATAATTTACAACAAAATTTTGCTGTAATAAGATATATAGAAATGGTTGTTATTTATTGAATATAAATTCGAATTATGGAGTTGCATATAATGAAAAGCAAAACGTATAAATATACAAGTAAAGGCACACAGAAATCTTTTCGTTTAAAAGAGGCTGATTTATTTGTATTCACATTTTTATATTACAAAAGGCATCTTACTACACGACAAATTACTCAGCTTTATAGTGCATTTGAAGGTAGAGATTTTTCTGAGGATAGTGTGTTTACAAAACTTAATCGTTTTTCAAAATATGGTGCTATCCTGACCAAAAAAATTGATAAAAGAGATGATAGTATAACCAGACGTGCGACATTCTCCTTAAAAGATAGAATGGTTGATTACCTTCAAGAAATAGGAAGAATTCCTGTAGGATCATCAAAACGTAGATATTCTTCTTCAATCTCACTACATACACTCTGCTCACGAGAAATATTAGTACGCACACTTTTAGAAGTGTCTAAGAAGACCAATACGAATAAGATATTATGCGAGCTAGATATTCGCTCATATCATCAAAAACAAAAGAAAACAGAAATTGAAGATGCAGGTTTACTCTTAATTCCCGATGAACATATTTCATATCAAGACAAAAATATTTACATTGAAATGGATATGTGCAAAGAAACCAATGCTACCTTGGTTGAAAAGGTGGGGAAGTATATTGAATATGCACAAAAAAACACTAAAAATATTACTGTTGTTTTTGTTATGTATGATAAATCGATGTTCCTTGCGGAAGATGCAGAACCACCATACGTACGCATGAAAAATCTCTTATTTTCTATGCGTGAGTATCATGAACTTTTAATGAATCTACCAAATCTAAATATGTACATCTGCTCTTTGAAAGAAGCTGGAGATGTTATTTCAGATATCATTCTAGGAATAGATGATAATCAAAACTTTGAACAAGATATTCTTTTACCTTTATCTCAACGTACAGTAGGAGATGCCGATTGGCGCTATGCATTTGTTGAAAAAGTTCAAACATTTAAGGAAACAATAGATGGTGGTCTTAGACGAACGTATAGGAGAGATAAAGATGCTATGCAAGATTTCTTCTTTATTTTTGGGAATGAAAATGATTACCGAATGATTGCTAGATTAGACGATGTTGTGTTTTCAAGAAGAGAAGGTGATGAAGGGGTGCCACTTGTTGTGATCTACCCGAAGCGCAAAAAGTCTAGAGATATACTTTTAATGGACACTTATGACAACGTACTACTGCTATCCCTCCAAAATGAAAGTGTCACTATAGACGCGGATGAACAGATCATGACACGTACTGCAAATAACATTCATCCCAAAAGACGTAAACTTGTAGAATTATATTAATCCATTGTTTTTTATATACTTCTATACAATTTTATTGATTTTTATTTTTTAAGGTGTTAGAATAGCGATTGAACATATAATAAAAACTACAATCAAATCAGAACATATGAATTTAAGGCAAGCGACACACGCTGTTTTTACAGTGGGTGTCGCTTGCCTTTTTTTATATGGAGAAAGGTGGAAAAGTGCATATGAATTTACAATTAGCAACAACTACTAATGGGGGAGTAATCTCTGCAAGAGAGGCCTTTAAAAATCCAGAACTAGTCCTTAAACACATTACAGAAGAAGGGGCAACGTTTAATGTTTCTCTACAAGATATCCAAATTCCAGGAAAGCCGAATTACTTTTGGTATGATGTCATAATTGAAACGGAAACGAATAAAAAAATAGAAGTAAATATTGCGGTACTTTCTCAGGAAGAATACAACCAGCTATGTGAAAGAGATAGTATTGATTTATATTTAAAACAAACTGAAGACGCAGCGAAATTCTTTTTTGAAAAATCAAAGGAACTATTTCAACCAGAATTCAATAATCGATTCAAGTTTAAACATAAAGCTCAATTATATCTGTAAAAGGTAGGTGAGCCTATATGGAGACATTTAAACAACGATTACCGTTATTTACTACACTTGGCTTAATTAGTGGATTTATTCTTTCATTTGGATTCGGTTTAGTAAACTACATCAAGTTACTCTACTATGCATTTGAACCACCGTCTTATCCTATAGAAATTACATATGTACCGCTTATTTTAATGTTCTTCTCTTTACTATTAGGAGAATTTAGCTTTAGGTTTTACAGCCGTATTCCTGCATTGCATGTGAGAAATGGGAAATTAATAATTTTGATTACTTCTCATGTTGCAGTTGATATTCAATTTTTATGGTTTGCAACTGCTCCGATCCATGCAAAGGTTATTCCGTATCTTACGGATAAATCAAAACATGTTAATTTTGGTGAGTATGAGGCCATAGGTCATGTTTTAACAGGGAATTTTCACACACTCACTATGATTTTTGTCTTTTTACCTACAGTATTTATGATTTTATTTACACTTTGGTATAGTGGCCATATTGTTCGTTACCGAGAAGAAATATTAAAGTGGGTACAAAAATACGAATATAAAAATCACAAGTTACAAAAATGGTTTAATAGCCAAGAAGAACAAATATACCCTGACGTAGAAATTGGACCGCATATTGAGCATAAAGAGATGATTCGTATTAAGGGGAAAGATAGAACGCTAAATGGAATCATTATTGGTCCAATCGGTTCTGGTAAAACATCAAGTTTAATTATTCCCATGATTAATCAAGATTTACACTGGATGGTACGTTTTATAAATAAGTTTGAAACAGCGTATAAAAAGAATGATTATGATACAGAAGAAGTAAAAGGAACATTTTTAAATGGTGTGACTGTTATTGAACCGAGTAATGATTTATGTCAAAAAGTATTTAAATTGGTACAAGCACATAAGATCCCAGCAAGCTCGGTTTACTACATTGACCCAACCAATCCTGATACCAAAAATATAAACATTCTGCGTGGACCGGTTGATAAAGTAGCAGAGGTTTTCGCAATGGTTATTCAAGGTTTATCTGAATCTAACAATGCGTTCTTTGAACAAGCCCAGCGTAACCACCTTAAACAACATATCTATTTATTAAAGCTTCACAACCCGCAAAAAGATGTTACCTTCGACGATTTGATTGAGATGTATGACGATGTAGAACGTGTTCACCGTATGAACAAACTATTAAAAATACAGGTCGAAAAGCTATATGATTTTGTTCAAACCGGAGCTGCTTCACGTGATCAAAAAAACGAGTATAAGATTATAAAAGGAATTGATGAGTGGTTTAACAATACCATTCGCGAAAAGATGGATTTTCAAGGTGAACCAGCAGTTTATAAATCGGGAAAATACCGCGGACAACCGATGCATTATGACAGAGAAGAAGAATATGTAAAAGGTTTACGTAACATCTTAAAAGATTTAGCTTCAAACGTTTTAATAAGACGTGTTTTATTTGGAAAATCCGATTTTGATTTCGATATACATCTGGAGCAAGGTGGCATTCTACTTGTTAATACTGCGAAAGGGGAGTTAGCAGACCTTTCAAACGTATTAGGAAAATTTGTATTGCTGAGTATGCAGAATGCGGTATTCCGTAGGGAACCAAACGTCTCACCTTATCATCACATTATTGTGGATGAGTTCCCGGATTATGTTGTTCGGCCGTTTAAAGAATTCCCTGCACAATCTCGTAAATATAAAGTAATTCTAACAATCGCTAGCCAAACACTATCTCAATTAGCTCTCGACTTTACAGAGCAATATATGTTTACCTTACTAGGCTCATTCCGTAACAAAATGATATTTGGAGATGTAACGCCATATGATGCAAAAATTTTCTCTGACATGTTCGGTGAGAAAGAGGAATTTAAAGAGGCAGAATCCGAACAGGGTATTTCTCCTATGCAAGATAATCCTGTTAGTCGACTAGGATCAACCTACCAAAAAGCGAAAGAAGTTGTTATGTCACCAGGGGATATCATGGCACAAGGTGCATTCATCTGTGCTGCTCGTATAGTACAAGATAATCATGTGCAACCTGTACAACAAATTACAAGTAACTTTGTACCAAAAGAAGAATTCGCCCAAGCAATCATTCAAGTAGATATAGAAACAGGGCAATATTGGGAAAATGAACGTCTTCGTCTTATTAATGAATCTATTGCAAAAGCAAATCCTATGAAGCATGTAGACGCAGAGAACATGAAAAAAATACAACCTTTGCCGGCTTTACAAGAGGATGAGATGAAACAAAATAGCTCTGTAGAAACAACTGAAGAGCAACAGCACATTGTATCATTGGAAGATTATAAGGTACACAAGTCTCATAATGAAACCTTATCTAATGAACCTGCAACTATGGATCAGCAGGGAGATGTTGATGTTGATGTTGATGTTGATGTTGAAGCTGAAAATAAGTTGTATGAAGATATTAAGGAATTTATTATTGAATCACAGCAAGTCTCGCCATCTATTCTGCAAAGAAATTTCAAAATTGGCTATATGAAAGCTATGCAATGTATTGAGAAGTTAGAACAAAATCTAGTTGTAAGTTCTTACACAGGGGATGGTCCTCGTAAAGTATTAATTTCAAATAGTAGTAGTATACCAGAAGAACCAAGTGTTAATAATACTCATACTTCTGACAATACTATTTCACAGAAAATAGCGATTCCAAGCGAAGACAAAGGAACCGTACAAGAGGAAACACATATAGAAAGTATAAGCACTGCAATAACAGAACCAGTCATAACCGAAGAAATAGAGGAAGTCATTGATATAGAACCACTTCTAATAGATGAATGCCATGAAATAAACATGGAAGTATCAGAACTAAACAAAGAATTGTCTATTACTATGCTAAAGCAAGATTGGAATACGGATTCCATCATTTATTCCAGGATTCCCGATGAGATTGAACCACTGCTAGAAGGATTCCCATCAGATGGACTTCCCGTTCCAATAATAGAAACTGCAGAAATAAATATAGAATCTACTTCAATTCCAGTTACAAAAACAGAGTCAGACGAAACATATGTAGAAATCAACACGATCCCAATCGCAGAAACGCTTAATCATACGGAAGAAAATAAGCTTGATGAAGATGTAGCAAAAGTTTACGAATCTATTAGTATTACAGTTCATGAAAACTTAGAAAAAAATAGGGGAGATCTTTCGAGAAATGATGAGAAGCAACCAGAATATAAACGTATGAGCTACAAAGAACGTCAAGAGCACTTAAAATCTCAGCAAAAAAATAAGAATAACACTACACAGTCACTGCTTAATAATATTGAGAAGCCAAAGCAAAAAACGTCGAACGTAATGAGTAAGGAATTAAACAATTTATTTGATTAATAGTTTGTAAACCTTAAATTAAATCTAGTATTGGTATCGCCAACATTTCGGAAAAAAACACGCTAAGCCAAAAATACAATAAGCTGCCCATATCGGCAGCTTATTTACATAATTTTCGAAAGTGGAAGTTAAAAGTTTTTAGTTTCTTGCTCAATTAAAGCACCCGTTTGTTTAAGTATATTTTTTCACAAACTCACATTAAAAAGCATTTATTTATCTATTTTAAATGCGGTTTCACTAATAATTAAACTAAGTTGAAGCCTTCCTAACCACTTTTCAGAATCACTTATAATCCTCGTAATTCCGTTAGTATCTTCGTGGTACTCTAACCCTTCAACTTGAGCGTATTCCACATTCAACTTAGCAATTCTATGAATTATCATTGCCCACTCTGCATCTGTCATCTTTTCTTTCGAAAAATTATTGATATTATTCGCACATTCCCTTGAAAAAGAACAAGAACCTGCTGTTATATCAACTTCCTTACCTAGCTCTAAAGAACAGATTTTGTTTGTTATCTTTTCCGTTTCAATCCATTCCAATGGGTGTGTGTTCATTGCACGTTCAGTACGTCCTAAAATAAGGTAATCGTAATTTGGCATATCTGACACCATATTCTTTAATTCATCTAAATGATTCTTACTCCAAGTTAACAAACGGTCAAAGTCACAATAATGAAAATACTGACATTGACCTGTAAGACCAAATTTCACAACTTCTCTTCGTGCCTGAGCCGCTCCCTTCTTCGGAATTATCTTCACATTAAATTGACTTCTTTCTATCTCTTTAACTAATTCAATAGACGACAAATCGCTAATGGTAATGAAAAGTTCCCCATAAATCCCCTCAAGGTCCTTTTGTAATTGTTGAAAAAGCTCAATGTTTATTCCCTTGGGGTCGTGAGTGACCGTTAAAAGTGCAACTTGCGACACAATATCCACCTCAAATTTTTATCTTTGAATTCATAAATTCAACAAAAAACGCAAATATTCCTGTTTCTTGTTGAACTAAACTGCCATTTAGTTGAATAAGGAACAGTGTATATCCTATACATGTTAGGTTGACATAACGTCTCATTATTGGTAGCAAGAGAAAAGGCGCATACCTACTTTCACAGGGTATGCGCCTTTTTGTTTTTCTGTGACTCTATTCATTTTTTTATACATTTCTAGTATGCCTCGTTTTTAGGTTTCCCGTTTGTTACTGGATTACTCGAAAAATAGTATAAAATTTTGCTTACTCTTAGCTTGGTTTTTTCCAAAATACTAGCGGTCCCCCTAGTAAGGCTGCACTCTTAATTTTGATTTAACCTATAGCAAACTTATGATTTTAAAATTATTCTTGCATTTGAGTAGAAATACCATTATATTTGTATTAACAACTATATAAATAAAACATAATTTACGTGAAGGACACACCTTACGTACCATCCCAACGGTACAGGTGTGTCCTTTTTTACGTTCTAGGAGGAAAATATAATGGCAGAAGAAAAGACAAACACTCAAACTGTAGAAGAACTTGGAATGGTTTTTGAATCAGAGAACCCACAAGGTGAAACACTGTTAGAAACAAACTTTAATCAATTTGAGCGAGTACGTGAACATGAACTAGAGGAATTAGCCCGTATGAAACGTGAGCGTACTGTAGGAAAAGGCTTAATTACAGTCGTATCCGAAAAGCTATTCCCGACTAAAAACGGAAAGTCTGAGCGTATACAAGTGCTTACAATGCAAATTGGTTCTCATACAACAGCATATTGCCCAATTACAGAGGCAGGTATAAACATTCCTAAAAATCCTCAGTGGCTAGTTGGTAGAACAAAGCCTGTTATTATTGAACACTTCCAAAAAACTGAAGAAGGCAACTTTGCAGTTGTATCTATCACAGCAGGAGAAATAGCACTTCAAAAAAGGCTATATGAAGAAGTAGAAACACAAGAAGGAAATAAAGTATACACAGGAACCGTTTCGGGACATATACCATCTGCACAAACTGTTCTAGTTGAAGTTCATGGTGTAACAGTAGGAGTAAGATATTCACAATGGTCTCATTCATTCGTTCGCTCTGAGGATATTGTAATTGGTGATATTGTAGAACTTGTCATCGATAAAGTAGTAGAAAAGAATGGCCGCTATGAGTTTAGAGGGAATAAAAAGATATTAGAAACAGATCCAATGGAGAAGCTATTAGAACTAAACAAACGCCGTGACCGCTTTATAGGTAAAATTGTAGGTGTAGATGCAATTGCTGGGATTTTCGTTGAGGTTGCACCAGGTATTCAGTTTAAAGGACTAAAGAGCCGTAATCTGGCTAATCCAACTCCAGAAGATGCAATTAATCAAACAATCGTTACATGTGAGCTGCTTAATATTGATGCTAAAAATAGAAGAGGAACTGTACGTATCCTAAATTATCCGCAAGGCCAAAGTAAAAAATCTAATTCGTCAATTTACCAATTTTAATGGATGATTATGCGTACAATAGAGGAACAATTGTCTACTTATATTCCTTCAATTCCTCATTTATCAAATGAGGATGTACAGGGACTTCAAATATATCGAATACATAAACTAGATAAAACCTATGTATTCCATTCTTATGACGAATTAGTTAAGTTTAAGCAGCGTTTAACAGAAGAACAATATGCATTACTCACTTTTATTGGTGTGCATATGTCCGTTCGATTCAATCATTTATTATATTTATTCAAAAGTAAATATTCACGTAAGAAAATAAATGATGCACTTCAAGGATTACTTTACTATCGTCTAATTGAGAAATGGCAAGTAGAGATTTTTGATATGGAGATCTTTGAAGAAACATATACTTTATCCGATAATGGTTATAAACTCTTAAAGTACTGGCAAGGAAATATGTTTTTCTTTGCTCCAGAGCGAATTGATAATCATGGTAAATATATTCACCTCCGTTATTGGCATGATATAGACTTACTTTGTCATTTACGTTACGCTCCATCATTTTTAGGACATATTATGCACCCATCTATTAGTAAAGGAATTTTTACCCCTCCTTTAAGTTTTGCAGTGCAAGGCGGAGTAGATCAAGTGTGTAATTTCGTTGTATACTCCACTCTATTAACAGATAATAAGGGGCGCTTAAAACGTATCATTGCCAGCTGGAAAGATTTCGTAGAGTCAGGAAAAGATGTTGTTATAAAAGATTTAGGGAATAGCCCTACAATCCTAGTTATTTATGTTTCTACTAAAAAACAAGCAAAACAAATTAATAATGAACTACTACTCGATTTAATTCCTGGTAAAGTATTGCTATGTATAGGGGAAACCTTACATATACAAGGATTACAACATGCATTTTACCAGCCCCTTACAGAAGGTGAGATTAAACAATTAAATACAAAGCTATTCACAGCAAACTAAGCCCCCCTTACAAACTATCGCTTTCTTTTAAAGGGGGCTTAGTTTGTAAATAAATAGATTATATCAAGTAATACCGTGAAGTTTTCCTACTAGTCCTTTATATTATTTGCAATTGCTCTTTCCTCTTTTAAAAAATATCGTCTTGAATATCCCTCGAAAAATAAACAATATTTCACAATTAAATTTTTATCTTTCTTAATTTTTCTATGTTCTTTAATAATTCCAACATTAGAATTTTTTTGAGATACAGATAAGATTTTATTAAGCTCATTACTAAAAAGGAATTCAAATTCTTCCCTTTCAACAGAAAGAAGACTAAGTATTTGCATATATGCATCCACTAAGAACTTTTTTCTTATCGCGTGTGTTTGCATAAATAGGTGGGTACTAAACTCTTCTCTTTTAACATTAATAGACAATATTGTACGCTCTATTTCATTTAATACAGACAATAGACTACTCTTGGTTATTTTTTTCATTTCTCCTTTTCTATTAACTTGCTTTGGCTGAATTAAAGCAGTTAAACAACTTATTATATATTGACATGCTTCTTTTAATAAGGCAGTCCTTTCGGCTATACGTTGTAATACTTGTTCTAAATTAGTTTCAAAGTTCTTCCTATCTTTCACAATACTAATAACATATTTTTCATAATCCTTTTGGAATTCATTCTTTTTCTCGTAAAAACCTTCTGCATAACAAAGATGATCAGTATACAATATCGGTAACATGGTAGAAAAACCCTCATAAAAATCTATAATTTCTTGCACCTTATTTACTCGGATTTGTTGAGTTTTTAATCTATTTATATTCATAATTTCTCTCCATCTATTTTCGTTTAAAATGTACATAATTAAGGACAAAAAAACAAATTTTCAAATATATATTATGTTGTTGCAGTAATTTTACACTAGAGTTATTATCAAAACACCCCAACAAAGGAAGGTGAAAAAAATGATTAAATCTCAAAAAATAGAATTTGAGGGATACAGTAACTCTATGCAAAGAAATTACTATTCTATCAGATTTTATAATGAATTTGATAAAACTAAATTTGCAATGAACTTTAACTTAAGACTTATTGATCCATGCATTCAAGCTGAACCAGATTTATATGACCCGTTAGTCATTAATGTTAATTTCGTTAATTATAGCGAAAAATATGTACTATCACTCATTCATCAATTTGCCATTTAAATTTTATATTTGTATTAACAACTACAAAGAGTAATAGAGCTAACCAGTCTATTACTCTTTAGCACAACCTTTTAACCATACTACATGTTACTCCTAGCATACATTTTAATCCACTAATCAAATCAAAAAAATTTTGAAGTATTGTGTGAAAATTAATAATCCTGTATCTACCTCTATACAAAGTACGGATTTTGCGAAATAATATTCTTTGACACCTTTATGCAGAAAAAACAATATATACAAATATAATTATTCCGTGTAAAGGAATATATTTGAAAGGGGTAACACATTGCTACGTATACAACGAGGTTACATGTATGATCCAGATGATAATGAGGTCATTGTGAACGAAATTTTCTACAACGCTGCATCTGAACAAAAATTAGGCAGCAAAATGGGTGTGTTTGCTGCAGACAAGCTACCTACTTCTATTTTTGAAAAAGTTCAAGAAAACGAAAGTATGTCTTATATGGAAAGTATGGAAGTAGAAGAACAAACCATTCCAGAAATACTTTGTTATTTAGACCAAAATCAAAAGCCAGAAAAACTTTATTTTGAAATGCAGTACATGGATTAATACCAAGAACTGAAAATAAGAGGGGATTTTCAGCAGGAAAAACAAGGGAGCTATTATTAATACATATAACAACCGCATAGAAGGTCCCTTCTTATCTTCATTCTATTAAAAACAATTGAATATCATATAAAAATAGATTAATATAAACGTATATTTATTGTTTATTTGATTCCGTTTATTCCCACACCTTATTGTGTTGTGGTTGAGTTGTAGAAGCAAGTTTTGTTTCTTGTTTCAATTGTGAAAGGGCTTCTTTGAGCCGATTAGTGTATATATAGCTTATTTTGCTATGCACGTTTTTAATCGACTTAAAGAAGCCCTTTTTGTGTTGTCTTTAAGTTAGGAATCACTTGTACGTAGACCTTCGGGGCTAATAATATGCGAAATAAAAAAGTATACCTATTGTGTTTTTTTATTTCATTTAGAGGAGAGATTATATGGAATTTTATAAAGTATGGCATAAGAAAAAGAATATGAAAGTCATTAATACTCATAATAACCGTGAAACAATGGGCCTTTATTTAACAGAAACATATCCTATCTTCGATTGTGTAAGGTACCTAAATGTTTAAGAGTTAAGCACACAGGTAATAACCATTAAAAAATAATGTGAATAACAGCACTAGGTTTACAGCGTTTCTTATTATTGTTAAAGATTTTTGAATTTGACATAAAAGAAAGAGATTAATTTCTAATTCATAGTAAACTAGATAAAGAGTGGAATATAAAAATTAAAAACTAGAGAATATATATAGAAGTAGGGTACTTGTTGCAATGCTAAAAACACTAGAGATTAGGATTTGTAAACCAGAGAGGAGTCATATAATATGATTACAGTTAACCGAGGGTATATGTACGATCCAGATGATAATGAAGTTGTAATTACTGAGATTTATTATGAAGCTGCTACAGAAACTAAATTAGGGAGTAAGATGGATAGCTTATCTTATTCAGTTCTTCCTAATAACATTAAAGAAAAAATAGAAGCAGTTACTTCATTATCCTATATGGAGAATATTGAAATGTCACAGCAATTAGCTGCTGTATATCAGAATGAAATTAATAAGTATGGAAAACCGGAAAAATTGTACTTCGAGTACACAAATATGTAAGAAGAGAGAAGGCATTGAACAACCTAGTTCAATGTCTTTTTTTGAATAAATTCACAGAGTTAGGAAAAATAGAAATAAGGTAAGTAACTTTTACTGTATTCATCTTAAGTTCATATTTGCAGGTGAGTATTCAGTAACAGGAGTTAGCTTAGATTATAATCTAAGCGGGATTAGGTTTCTAAAGTAAATATATAGGGGGGCGTAAAGGAGGCATATTTTTATGTCTCCTTCTTTTATTATGAGGACATTTAAAACTATCCAATTCGCAATGTTTACAAATATTAAGCATTACATGTTACTGCTTACAAAGATTGAGCCAATATTAGAGGAACCACATCATGACTATAAGCTATTTCAATTTATGTGCAAGTTAGAGATGAATCAAATATATGAAGCACTTGAAGACCAGAGGAATGATACTTATATAGATTCAAATGCCCATCCAGTATATATACATACACTTATTAAGCAGGCGAATTTACTTCAATATGCTATTTCCATTGTTCAGGAGGAAGGAGTTATTCATGCTGCATCGATACTATTGATGCACTCATTTGACTTGTACACCGTACATAGGATTACAAATTTATCAATTTCATATCTAAGAAACTTAGGGAATACACTTTCAAAATAAAACTAGGGGGATATCTACAATCAGCATTATTATCAATATTGCAAAAGGAAAAAAGCTTGTACCATATATTATTTTAATAAGTAAAAGAGGGAATAGTAGTGCAGACGGTAGCCCCTTATAAGAATTCAAGCAGGGATACGAATGTTATCAAGCATTGCAAAACGTTAGAAAACAATAAAAAAAATATATAATAGCAGGGAGAAGAGCAACGCATGTATAATATACTTAAACGTCAATTTAATTACATTATCCGAGGGGTGATTTGGATTAACGAAGAGGTACAAAGGGAATTGGACCTATTGGTGCAAAAGATTCGTGAAACAGTGTCTTCTGTCCAAAAAATCATCCTTTTTGGCTCTCATGCATATGGCACACCAAATGAAGACAGTGATTTTGATCTCTGTATTGTTGTGGAAGGTGTAGGAGAAAGAAAAAGAGAAGTCATTAATCGTATCAATTGGGGGATTTACGATGTAATGGAAACACCAGTTGATATTTTAGTGTATGGGCCAGAAGAGTTTCAAGAGCGTGCTAGCCGTAATGTAACTATGGAACATAAGATTGCACTAGAAGGGACGGTCCTATATGAGAAATATTGAGGATCTAAAAGAGTGGGTAACCATTGCAAAATCTGATTTAGATTCTGCTAGTTACTTAACTCACATGAAACCTTTCCCCACTGCAATTATTTGTTATCATAGTCAACAATGTGTGGAGAAACTTCTAAAAGGATTTCTTGCACTAAACGGTAGACCAGTCCCTAAAACTCATAACCTTTTAATGCTGCACAAATCTTGTTGTAGATTAGATGAGGAGTTCTCATTGATTTTAGAACAATGCGTGCAGCTAAATGGTTATGCTACAGACATTCGTTATCCATATTTTGAAGCCCTTACTGTTCAAGATGGGTTAATAGCTATACAACATGCTCAAAAAGTAATGCGTTTTTATAAAGAGACCTTAAACAAGCTAAATATAAATGAAATCGTAATCGATTAAATATAGAGGAAATACATAAAAGAGAGTGCCTTACTAAGAGACTCTCTTTTTCTATCTCAAAAAGAGGAGGAATGCCCCATACATAAAAAAAATCTTATTTTTCTATGGGGATAAAAATAAAATGATGGATATATATAAAGAAATTAAAGAGGAGGCGAAAAAAGTCTATTTATCTCGCGATTGTTGTTTTGTAGGTTACAGCAGGGGAAAAGATAGTTCTGCTATGTTGACATTGCTATAGGATGCTATTTCTGAGCTGTCGCTAGAGGATCGTACAAAACCTATTCATATATTAACTTACGAGGTTGGGGTAGAAACACCTGTTATGACTGCTTATATCTCACGTACATTAAAGAAAACTGCTATGTATAGCTGTTCGGGCTCTTCAGACCAAAACAAAAAGCATAGTTAATTCCTATGCGGATACCCATGCTTTTTCTTGTTATTTCATTTGTTTTTTTACATTTTGTGCCTCACAAGTGACCGTTATCAATTATTTCTCCTTATATAAAAACAAATAACGATAACAATTGTTATCGTTTTCCGGCAGAAGACTCCTTCCTCAAAAATGTGAAGGTGTGAAACACCAATTTTAAGTGGGAGATTAATGTCGGTTGGCATAAGCCAACCTGTTTGCTATCATTTACTTGTACAGATTGCTCTTCGAAAACTGAAGATATGAGGTTGGTTGCAGAAAAACGTTGCAACCGGAAAATCTTCAACGTTCTTTCGCCCCATGCTTGCCGAAGTTGCGAAAACCAAGCTAAAGTAGGGAGTGTGGTGCGTCAACGTACAAGATACTTATGTTTTCACCGTAGGGACTACGGGTAGAGCCTGCTAAGATAACCGGTGGATACATTGGTGTTCGCAGGAATCTCCCACTTCAAAAAGTCCGTAAGGACGTTAAGTGGTGAGTAGTTCAAAGCTCTGGACTGATATTTAAACAGGCTATCTCTTTAGTGATTTTTTCTAATGCTTCAGCTTGCGTCCTTCTCTATACTCCGCTTTATTAAGGGACTATACTCTAACTTAAAATTACTTTGATAATCATATTACGAACTCTTTTTATTGCTACTATTATTCAGTAATTGCTCTATTTTAGATTCGTCGATTAATACGTTGGAAGAAATTGTAGGTGCAAGTATAAAACCAGGTTGTTGCCAGTCAGCTAAAGTCAATAAAACTGCTACAGTCGGAAGAAAATACAATTGCCAATCTTCATCGTTCAAGCCAGCACGTCTTGCTTCTGGTTTCAGCAAGCCAAAAGAACCATCCTCCTGTTGTTGATCAAGTAGCCATTCTAATGACCATTTACAAGCAATATCTTGTTGTAAATTGAGGTAAGCACAGGTTCGTAACAGAACACTAACTACTTCTATATCCCAATACCGGGCATAAGAGACAGCCAAATTTGGTAAAATTGTGGTTAAAGAACCACAATCAATGGGATGACGGCCATATGTAGTAGCATTTGATAAATTCTGGCAAAATTTTAATGTTTGTTGACGGTTCATATTAACCAATTCTCCTATTGTTGGCCAAGTATACAAACTACTTTTTTGCTTTTGTAACTTAACCTTAAAGCCACTATGTTGGAGAAGATTATAGAGAAGATTTAACTCGTTTGGCAGTGGATCAAAATCCTGCAAAACCTTAGCATATTCAAGTGACAAATCAAATAAGCATGGATGAATAATCTCCTGTTCTTGTAGAAATTTATGTACTTCTACTGCTAAAACCGGGTCACCGGAATATGTCCGGTAATCAAAAGGTGCAATTTTTTCCACAATCTGATTTAAGTTAAAAAGGACTTGATTTTCCAATTGACCATTAACCATCTGTGTTGCCCATATACCTAATAAGCGCTGAAGTTGACGTACTGTATCTTGTGGATTTATATCTAACCGAATTAACCAATTTTGTGCTTTTAAAATAGCTTTAGAATTTAACATTATATATCTCCTATTAATTAGTATAAATATTACGACGTATATAAGATCCGCAGAAAAGAATTCCTATTAAAGTCGTATGGTAACAATTCTCAAATAAATTCTTTTGATCTGGAACCTCATTAGAAAGAGAAAAATGTGGTCCCGGTAAAGCACCATCCAGTCTCCAAGCCCGTAAAAATTCTAGAGCAGCAGTTTTAAACAAAGATGTATTACTTCTCCCTAATGCAACCATGTTAATTAATAGTTCACCTGTAATATCCCAATCTGCCTTCTTCCAATAATATATCAACAAAGATTCTAAAACTTTTATTACATCTTGATTTTCATCTCTTGGTAAGTGCATCGTTAATCCACAGAAATCAGTCAAATAAAATAATGTGTGAGTGATAGAATAAACTTCCCATTCAGATAGAAAAACTGGGTTTGGACAAAGACCAAGAGTTGTAGATCTGTAAATGGATTGCCAATCTGGTGGTTCCTCCATTAAACCTGCCTTCCATTGCATATATTGTAATTCCAAGGTACGATATGGAGTTTTTTCTGAACAGTTTGGATAATTGTATTTTTGTATACTTCCCAATGCTTTTTCATATTTTTCCAATCGATGACCTGCCATCCGTAACGTCATATACGCTATGAAATAGTGATCAAAATGATTGGGCATTTTACGTGCACACTGTACAATTAATGGATCATCAAAGAAATCCAACAAGAATTCTTCAATAGGAATTGTCTGCAGCTTCAGTCTAGAATCATTCCATTGATTTATAAAACTATACATAAGTGCCAATTCTGTAATCTCTTTCATATTTTCAGGGTTTGCTACATTCTCAGGTACAAACATTGGCAAATTCTCTATAGTCCAATTCAAACCACGGGTAACACAGGCTCGTAATTCTCTGTTAAAATCATCTGACAGTGAATTATTCTGAGGCTCTATTTTACTCAAATTTATATCTCCTATTCTTAAGAGGCAGGATTAAAGACTTCCTTTACCTCGTAATTAAGTTATAGTCTTTAATCCTACGATGAACACTCTTTTTATTACAAAAATAATGCTACTCCTTTACAACAATGCAGTAATTGCCGTTGCAAGCCACAAACCCACTTTTAGCAGAAAGACCCATTTCAGATAATTCTTTTGAAAAATTAGCTAATTTTTCTTGATCTAAATTTAGCATTTCTTTTTTTACTAGAGCCTTTAAAATATCCTCATGTTGGTTAGACATTTCAACACCTCCTTATTATTCAATAAACAGTATTTCCTAAATCATCTTTTAAATACATATATTTCCTTTAGGGTGATTATTAATTCTAAAATAGTAAGCAAAGCTCTATCACTCTCAGTTACCTTCAAACGCTTTAATCTTTTGCTCAGAGAGAATACTCAGTATCTTTACATGGAATAATGAAGGATTGGGCTAAAATATAAGAGAATATGATGAAAAAGCTAGTACGAAGCTTTTGTATGCTGCAGAGTTTACAAATAGACTTTCTAGATTAATAGAAGCAGGGGAAATACTATCCGAAGAGACAAACCATTTCTTTGCAAAAATACTTAAGAAATTAGGAAACGAGGCTTTTTTAATAGCTTAACATGTAAATAGAAGCTATATTTAAAGTGACTACCAGTAACGTAGGTACTTTCTTTAAATTAATAGTAAGATGATACAATGTATTAATTAATATATAGAGAATATAGGGGGATGAATTATGCGCCTATACATATTAGAAATTACTACGGAACATAAAATCAGTTTTATTAATGCAACATCAATAGAAAAGGCCATAGAAGCATTTAAAAGGATATATAAACATTATGAAGAACAAGTACCATTTTACGTTAGAGAGATACATCCGAGTGAAAAAATCATATTGGATACAATAAGTGGTGAAATACATTGCATAGGAGACAATAGCGTTCTAAAGAAATGTTTGGAGAATCTTATGCACTTATATACTCCAATTGATTGGGTTCCTACACTTGTACTATATCAAGATATAAAAACTGATCCGATTTCGTTTACTATACATAAAGAATGCCTTATAAAAGGAAGCCCTGAATATAACGAGGTTGGGATGGATGTTTGGAAAAGCGCTCTCCAGGTATCATTAGATGACCACAGAGAGGTTTGGAATGCCCTAAAGACATTTTTACACATCCAGGTACTTTCTGTATTCGAATTAGAACAAGTAATCAAAGTTAATGAAATAAGGTGATAATAATGGAATTCGAAGAACTTATACAGTTTGTAGAAGAAAATAAGCAAGAGCATTTTCAAGATATAATTAGTCAGAACGAAGCTGCAATTAAAAAGATAGGTGCGGAAAAGTAAGAAGTAATCAAAGAAAAATATATTAATAAGAAGACGCGATGTTTTGCCCCTTTGGATCTGTTTATCTAAAGGGGTGTTTTTATAGTGAAAAGTGAAAAGAAGATCTGAGCTGAAAGGCGGATTAAGGAACCGTTGAGTAGCAATAAAGTTACTCAACTAAAGGGCCAGTTTGTGGAGGATTTTAACAGGTTTTTTAGAGTTATTATTTAAAAAAGGATTTTGAAGTCTTTTGGTGAAGATTAAATATTAAATCTATAAAAGATAGAGGTTGTTGTGATGTTGAAACTGTTTCAATATAACTGGCAAGTCCGTGATGATTGGTTTACATTGTGCGAAGACATACCAGATGAAGAACTATTAAAGAAACGGGTCGGTGGGTTCGGCAGTATACTACATACCCTATTTCACATTGTAGATGTTGAATATATGTGGATCTTAGGTTTGCGAGGTGAACCAGTGCCTGAGGAGCCATTGTTTGAGGATTATGCTAGCTTACAAAAAGTGAAAAATCTTTCAGCTCAATACCATGAGAAAGTGAAGCCATTTGTGACATCTTGGACAAATGAAATGGATTCTCGGAAACTTTCAGAAACTGATTTCAATGAAGAACCGATTAGCTCTAGAGACGCACCAATCAGGCGCCGAGTCATTGAATGTACACACGGAGAGATCATACGTCATGTCATTGTCCACGAAATCCACCATATTGGCCAGTTATCTATATGGGCACGTGAAATAGGAAAGGAGCCTGTTTCCGCAAATCTGATAGGAAGAAGGCTCTTCGATAATTAGACTGCCTTTGCCAATTTCACAAACAGGCGCGATTGTTGAACAACATAGGTAGAAATGATCAAACTTTTTTATAAAAACCAAACTTAAATCTGCTAGGGAAGAATCCATTTTGATCAATCTTTTTCAAAATGGATTCTTTTTATTTATCGTAAAACTTTGGATTGCGAGGTATTTTTGATCAAACTTTATTTCAAAGCTACAACTGTAAATATTGATAATATCTTTTTAAAGATATTTTAGTTTTGAACCCCATCCTACTTACCAACTCATCTTCAGTTAATCCTTGCTTAATAAGACGGAGAATAAAAGTGTTTCTCATCTGCTGTGCAGAGATACGCCTATTTAATTCCGCACGTTTCACTTCAAGTCGTATCATCTTTTGTATAGCAACTTCAGACAAAGCCTTTGGTGCATCATTTTCGTACACCCATCGATACGTACCTCGATTAAAATCAAATGCTACAAATAGAGGATCATCTGTGTGTTGTCTAGGTCTTACAGGTTCCGGAATAGTCGTGTAATATTTATAAAGCTGCTGCGTATCTTCCATAGTTAAAGAGACAGACCTAGTTGTTCCATTTTCCCCAGGTACCATTAAGATATTTCTAGCAAACTTTATATGGCTCATATTAAGCGATACAAGCTCTTGCAAGGACAACCCATAGTTTACTACTAAATTTATAATACAAACGTTTCTATCCATAATAAGAGGGCGATATTTAGCTTGTCTTTCCGTTAGCCCCTTTGTTGATAGGACAGTTTGTTTTAAAAGCTTTTCTTCCATTTCGGTAATAAAATCATTATCATTTAGTGATTGATCAGGAATTAAAGAGAGATTAATACCATCCAATGGACTAACTATGCATAAAAACATGTGTAACTTCTTTAAAACCACCCATATTCTGTGTCTTGTTTTCTGAGAATATTTACGCTTGTCTTCTAACTCAGAGAAATACGTCTGATAGTCCGCTTCAGAAAGTTCACTCCATGATTTGATATGTAGAAGTTTCTCATTTGCCCTTAGCCACTTATAAAAATCTTTAATATCATAAGCATAACGTTTAATCGTGGATTGTTTCCGTCCTTTTTCTGTTAAATAAGCAGAAAAGGCTGCTAATGTTTCTTCTAAATTAATGTTTTTGCACATTATAATCACCTAATTTCTTAGGAATTATTATAACAGAAAATAAGTGAAAGACATGCTACCGCCCTTTGCTACGCACGGTTGGTGGCATATCCAAAACGCAAACGGACAAACAACCCTTTGCATTTTGGATATGTTGATTATTATTTGTACATCAAAATAAATAGGGTTATCATAATACTCCAAAAAGGCACTACAAAAACTAACCCCCAAAGAATCCCTTTAAAAAATCCAATCTCGTTATAAGTATTCATTTCTATGTAAGTCAAATCTTTTAGTACAGCCATGTTTAATCCTCCCAATATGAATTGTTTATTAAAATGAAAAAAGGACAAACCTCGCCCTGGTAGGGATACGTAGGTTTGTCCTTTTGTATGTGGGTAATGATATGTTTAATTACCATTATTATAACGGAATTTACATATATTTTCAATTAGGTCTGACATCTTATTAACAAGCATACTAGCTGTATTAAAAATCTATTATAAATATATATCTTATATATTAAAAAGAAATAAAGATAAAACTATTATAGGTTATCAAAAATAGGGGAGAGATCTACTCCCACAAGGGAATATCTGATGTTAGAACGTAAAAAATCATAAATAGTAGAAAATGTATCCGGAAATTCAATGATTATTAGACTATCAATTCTACAAAAAAACATAAAGGGAATCATATGTTTCTACATGAAATCGGAAAGAAATTAATACAAAGCACTTTATATTTATCCAACTATGAAAATAGGCTTTATTTTCTTTATTTTGTTAAATACAGTAGTATCTAGTGTTCAATTATCCACATTTTATCCAGTTTAGTGTGCTATTTGTTAACATTACTCAGTATTTCCACATAACTCACATTTTTATTGATGATTTTTATTAGATAAACACAACAACAGTAGTAATTACAATGATTTTAGAAAGATTATATTCACATCAAATCATATTTGTCCGCATATCCACTATTTTTATAATTTTCCTTATGATTTTTTGTAGGTATTATAAGATAGGTTTTAATAGATTAGAAGAATACTCCCTGACGTTATGTGGAGAGTAATATATTGCTAGAATCGAATTTGTATAGAATTGCATAAAAAAAGACTCCATTTTACATGAAGTCCTTCTGATTTGGTATGTATAAATAGAGTAGTAGGAAAGGGGTGTTAATGAAACAAACACGAATAGCCCTCCACTTTCGATTTTTTCAAAAATAGAGAGCTCATTACTATTATTTTATTTCCATTGCGTTTAGCACCTGATCTGGAGCTGTTATTGTTACTCCAGCACGTACTAAACGTTCGAAGGTACGCATAAACTCTAGTAAATTAAACTGTTTTGGTAGTTCAATAACACGAAGTTTTTCTTGTGGCAGCTTATCAATTGCCTCGATAAACCATTCACGAACATCACTTGGAATCGTGCGTTCTTTATGACCACGAACTTTTAGTTTTTCACGCATTTCAATTTCTAAAGCGATATATGCATGGAGATTAACACCCTGATCATATGCATATTTTCTAAATAACGTTTCTTCCTGGTATTTTAGATAATTACGGTGATAAGACTCTTCCGTCACTGGTACTGCAAATTTCTGCTTCAGTAGTGCATGCACATTCTTAAACATCTTCTTAATGTTATGAAGAGAGTACATAGAATAATGTAGACCAAAATTAAAGACAGCTTGCTCACGGTCACTATTTCTCTCTTTTGGTATATGCTGCGCAATAAGAGGGTAGATACCTTCTTTTGCTGCTGTATCGAGAATTTGATATTGAGATGTTTGATGCAATAATTTCTTCAATGTATATACAATTTTCGTTGGATATCCTTCTTTTCGATCAACCATGTCACGTAGTCCGCGAATGACACTGCGAATTTGACGGTGACAAGTATGCTTTAATACATGAATGAATTTATTCATGTCTGCAGACAATTCACCGATATTCATCTCTTGTAGGACTGCTTCGATAAATTTCGCTTTTCGAGCATAGGTAGCTTTTGGTGTAAATGGATCCCTATGTTGTTCTTCTCCAGCTTCTTTCGAACATAAGAAGTCTGAATGGATAGACAGATATAATGTCGTATATCGTTTTGTATGCTTTACACCTTTTTGCATTTTACAAATTTTGAATAGGGGATTCCCCGTACATGGTAATGCAGTTGTTAATTCCTCGATAACCGCACGAATCTGATGCGGATATTTTTTATGTAAGAAACGATACATCCCACCGAAGTGAGTTTTGTTTCCTCTTTCGTCCTGCTTGTCCAAAGAACGCTTTAATGTTGTTTCCGTATGTTGTTGCATCGCAATGTCTAAGAATAATTTCTTAGCTGCTACAGATAGCTTAAAGAAATCCTTTGTAAATACAACAGGACTAATATATACGTACGGATTTGCTTTTTCTGTTTCCTCATTCAGAAAATGAGTCAGTTTGATTGTATATCGGCCATCTAAGCCATTTTCAATAGAGATTATGTTATGTAAGTTTAATTTCTTTAATGCAATATAGAATTGAGAGTGTTGGATATAAGCAAATTCTTCTTTATATTGCTTGTAATCTTCCCACATCATATGTATTGTTACATTTGGAATGACACCATTAGTAAAGCATTTCTTATGCAGATATAAGAAAACTTCGAGATCAGCATTCGTAATACCGTATAATTTATGCTTTCTTCCCGTTTTTTCTGCAAGTGCAGACATTGCGCGACGTGAAAAAGATGGTTTGGCTTTTTCGACAAATCCTTCTACGTCAGCAATACGTTCTTCATATGTCATGTGCTGCAGAATATCTTCTAAATATGTATCTTTATAGCTGTAGTATTTCTCCTCAAATGTTTCCACAAACTTTTGCCAAGATTTTAGTGTTACTAATACAGCATTGGTTGTTTCCCCATTTAAGCTACGTTGATTTCGTATTACAAATGATTTCCCCATCTTTTTCACCTCCGTTCTACAAATTCAGAAATATATGCCAAAAGACTATAAAATATACCAATTTTGATTATATCAAAACGAATTTTGTAAAAACGCGCCCTTTAAGAGAGTTTTTAAAAAGAGGAAACACTTGCTAAACCCTTGATATACAAGGCTTCAAAAAAAAGTTATAAAAAATTTCACGTGCAACTTTTGTGAAAATATGTTTCCTGTTTTAATGCTAGAGGAAACAGGGAAATCACAATAAGCCTTGATATAATCGCATTTTGTATTCATTGTTCTTTAGTTACGCGCGTGACTTGAGAAAAATGTTTCCTGTTTTCCGTTTTTTTACGCGCGTGACTTGGGAAAAAAATAGAGTTTATTTATGTTTTGAAAAAATGATAATACGGTAGAACTGTTTATATAAAAGGATTATCGGAATGGTCATAAAAAAATTACGCGCGCGACTTGGGAAAAGTGTTTCCTGTTTTGTGTATTAAGAAGAAATTTGTTTCCCAAAAGTAGTTTGTTTGGTTGCAGGTGTTTCCTCTTTTTTCGTTATACGCGTAACTTGGGAAAAGTGTTTCCTCTGAAAAAGAGGAAACAATACAAATTGAATCTGAAAAATTAGCAAGGTATGATTAAATATACAGGAGAAAATATTAAGAGGAATTTTTTAAAAACATTTATAAGGGGAATTGAGAATGGATCAAAGAATAGAAGAAGTTAATTATAAGCTAATAGACAATGGTATATTTTTCAGTGTGAATAAGACTCAACTTGCACGACACTTTCTAAATAATGTTCTTGAAATCGATGTATGTAATTTAAACAAAGAAGAAGTCACTAAAATAATTTGTGAGAAATATGGTTATAAATTAAAACAGTTACCAGATGAAGAAGAAATCTATCTATTTGTAGCTCATAACATAATGGGAATTAAAGAGGATAAAGAGCCTTATGAATGTTTTAACCATGAGGTTTTTCTTGTAATGAAGGATTTAAGAAAAATTAAATTTATGATCCAAGAATATGAATCAAAACAGCAAGTTAAAGATATTGATAGATATGAAAAGAAAAAGTATCAATACTTAGCTGAAAAGCTTTATAAGGCGAAAGATGAGATATGTGAATATATGACAGGGGAAATCAATTCATGTATATATAAAGAAGTAAAAGATTGGGGTAAACCAAATGGATTTCCTAGCTCCGGTAGTTTTAATCAAATGTTACCGATTCGATATGCTTTTAGAGGTAGGGAAGAAGAATATGAAATGTCAGTTTTTGATGGATTGAATTATAAATTTGAATTTATTACGTTACAGGAGCGAAATGAATTGAAACTTCTACACAGTAATAATAAAGATGAATTTAATGAACGTGTGGATAGATATATAATTACACATGAAATTGACAATAAAATATTATCTCTTATAGAGGAAAACCATGTACTTAATAAGAGAGGAATGCTTAAACAAGCAATAGAAATTTATAAAGAAGATATGATGGAATTATTCTGCCAGATTATACCTCTTCAAATTGAGGGGATAATATATGATTATTGTATTGAGTTAGGGGTTTCTTCAGCAAATATAGAACGTACCTCTTTGGATAGAAAAATAGAAGAGATAGTAAAAAAAGATAGACGGTTCAAATGTCATGAATATTTTAAGTATGATTTTATTGAGTTAAGAAATACAGCAGCGCATGGAAGGTTGCACGAGAATGTTAATTTCAAAGATACTGCAAATATGTTAATTTTAGATTTAATGTATTTATGTGATGCTTTAAATAATTCTAATGCGCTAGTGGTTAACAGAATGAGAAGCCTTATAAAGAGGTTTGAAGAAAACTTTAATAATGATTACGTACCTGTAGACGGGATAGTATACTCGTTTATAGCAAAATACAGAGATAAGTCCCTTCCATCTATTTATGAGAAGGAAAATGTAATACAAGAAATAAAAAAATATGCTATGAGCGATAATTTTTTGAGATATATACATATTCACATAATGCATCCTTCGTTGGTATCAGAATTATCACCGGAACAGAAACAAGAAATAAAAAAAATTATAGTTTATTTAATGCGTTCAAAAGAAATTAAAGAGCGATGTGTAAATTTATTGAAATTATTAGCAGATAATTCAAAAGAAGAATTAGTACATAAATAAGTATGCGCACCATATTAGGTGAATAGGAGGAGAATATGGATCAGTTAAAACAATTGTTTCAAAGTACATTATTAGTGGCATACCCACTATTTCAAAATATAGAAAATAACGAACGAATCTTTAATAAATGGAGAGGACTTTGTACGTTAATTAATAGCGATGTTAGTTATTTAGAGGATCCTATGTACACATCTGTCTCCTTTAAAAAATTTGCAAATTGGATATCGTATAAGGAATCCCAAGGTGTTGGTATTATGGAAATTGTTGCTCAAATAGAAGGATACCGACCAGAAGTATTTGAATTACTTGCTAATGATATAGAAAAAGAATTTGAAATTCTTTTAGTGAAACAAAAACAAGAAAAAAAACATACAGAGGAGCAGCAGAGCTTCATCGAACATAGTAGTGCTGGTTTTATGTACCATTTAACAGACACAATTGCAAAAAATAATTTTACAGAAGATAAGGAATTGAATGCCCATATTGCTGAGCTACCAGATAAGAGTAATAGCCTTGTTGTGGTATCTTCACGTTTTAATGATGGTGATATGAAATTAAGAGGCGCAGGGGAGTTAAATAGATGGAATACATTAGTTGATTCTACTTTTGTTGATCGTGTAATGGATGATTTAACTGCTGATTGCTTGGATATTGTAACAGAAATATGGGTGAAGTCAGCAAGCACGGAAAGTAGTCCAGTACATATAGGTTACGAAGAAATATTAGAAATGTGTAGTATGAAGCAGGTGAGAAATGGTAAGTCCTATTATCGTAAAGAGGACCGTTTAAAGATTATGGAGCGTTTAGCTGCACTGGCAAGTATTTTTATATATGTAAACGAAGATAATGAAATAGTTATACTAAATGATGATGAGAATCCAAATGAGTCACTTGCTTATAAAAAGCAACGAGTACGAAGACTATTCGTAATGGATGAAATAGTATTTGCTAAAGATATTGATACCGATGAAATGTTAGGTATTGAAAGTATGAATGTTGCACCTGGAACATTTTTATCTAAGTATTTATATGGATCAGAAAAATTGACTGGTTTGTTATCGAAAAAGGCTCTTGAATACAACAGTAAACAACAGAGGTATCACAAAAGGTTGACTAGGTATTTAAGTTGGAGATGGCGAATTCAGCAAGCTTATCAGCATTTAGTACACCCGTATTCAATTGGGGGTCCTAAAGGTCTTCTAAGTGTAATGGGTGTAAGCATGGGGCAAAACCCTGCAAGAATAAGGAATGTATTCGAAAAAACGCTTGATGATCTAATGCGTGATGAAGTAATAAAGGAATGGCAATACCAAACACCGATTGATGAGGGGAAATGTTCTGGGCGTAACTGGCTTGAAAATTATTGGTTAAACCTTAAAGTAACGGTTACGCCTTCTGATGAGTTAGTATCGTTACAGCAAGAGCTATTACAAAAGAAAAAAATAGCCCCTAAGAATAAATTAATGGGAGCATTGGCAAAAGATCCAGTGATAGAAGTACAGGATACGGAGACAGAAGAAATTCAATCACCTCAATTAGAACAGCAACAGGTAAATAGGGATATTAATTGGTATCAGCAGAAGATTCTCCAATATAAAGAAGAAAATAAATGTAGTTTAAGAGATATTGCAAAAGAAATAGAGATATCACCATCTAACCTTTCAAAACTGTTAACAGGCAAAAGAAAAAGATTAAGCGAAGAAACACATAATAAGTTGGATAAGTGGATAGAGAGACAAGAAGTAGTGAACTTATTATAAATTCATTACTTCTTGTATTAAGATACGTTTTTAAACTTATATTGCTACAGGTTGCATGTGAAT
>NZ_JAKUDW010000068.1:0-28186 GCF_022662595.1 Bacillus cereus group sp. BfR-BA-01524
TTTCTTCTCTTCTATCTTTGATGTTTCTTTATCTTCAATTTTCTTCTCTTCTATCTGTGTTGCTTTCTTTTCTTGAGCAATTGCTTTCTTTGATATATTAGAAGGGGTAAACAACTGGTATGTCACTATACCAACTGTCACTAATATCAAAGTAAATGCAATATTAAAAATTGCCTTTTGACGACGATTCTGTTGTTTTTCTTGAAACCTGCTTACTTGTCCCATTCTTCAAACCTCCGTGTTTACTTTCTCCTCTACTCTTTATGCATTATCCCTATAATTCTTAATATTTTTATTAAATAATAGAAATAAACTACACTTTCCATACAGGATTTCATACCATAATAAAATTTGTTTTTTCAAGCATCTGACATATGTTATTAAAAATAGTTTAATTCATTAAAAATTGATAAGCTTCTGCACTTAAGAAACCTTCACTTTTATTCAAAGGTGATTCCAATTACGTCCACATTAGATCTCCTGTAGAAAGCTTTTTAACAATTAAACCTCTTCTTCCCTTATTTATAATTTTTAAATTAAATTTCCCTCTATGGTATAATAAAGATGTTTCGTTTTCTAATGGGGTATGTCGTAAAATCAACAGGGATTTTATCTCTTTTACCTTCTTTTCAGAGTAAATTTCACCACTAGGAAATTCTATTATTCCTAATGTAATCCTTAATTCGCTCTCATCACAAAGCCATTCCTTATTAAGTTCCCTTACCTTTTGTATAAAGCTTCTTTTTGTTTGTCCTATATAGAGCAATGTCACCTTCTTATACTCTAGAGATTGCAAATATCCCTTTCTTAGAAGCTTCTTCCCTATTATAAAAATCATTTATACTATACATGCCATACCATTTAATATGTACTGTTTCTATGAATCCCACCTCGTTTTTAGACAATATTATAATTTCTGAATGTTCAAATTATTATAGGCACATAGTCTTGATTACTTGAATTATAAATTGTGCTTTTCAATAATACATTTTATTATTACTAATTTCAATAATGCAGAAAAATAAACTATTATAGTTTATTTACAAAACTATTTGAACTACCCCTGCTTTCACAAGAAATCCGCCTTTTTACTCTATTTATTTTTTAATACATTCCTATCCACGGTTTTAGGGTTCTCTTTTGTACTATGTTAGCCGAAAAATTGTATAAACAACCATTTCAATTGGTGGTAGGTTGGCTAAAGCGGGCATTTGAGATGTATTCTACCATTACTTCTTTTTGAGTCATACTTCTCTCCTGTTCTTAATACAATATACCTGTAAAAATGGGTTCTACGTATTCTTCTAAGTTATCAAAATCAACGATATCCAACACAACATCATGGGGGGCTCGCAACTTTGACATTACCACCCACTACATAAATCATAATTCGTTTTTCTTCCACCTTTTTCACCCTTTCTACACCCTAGTTTTACAAAATAAGAAGTCATCCAAACTTATATTTATTACTTCCTGTTATCTCCTCTCTCTTATTCTATGCATAGTCTATCTAAATTTTAATTGGCTACTAAAAAAAGAAGTTACAGGATGATTAAAAAAAGCCAGGTGCATTGCACTCGGCTTTATGGTCGATTAAACAATTTTACTTCAGGCGTATTAAACTGATGTAGATAGTCTTTAGTAGAAGTATAGCCTGAATTCATGAGTGTTTTCTTTTCTTCTTCTGTGATATCAAAATTAAACGACGGCGTAAAGAATGTATTGATAAATACAGTGCGGGCAGCATCTTCCTTGGTTGTTTTTCCGCTCTCATGACCTTTGATCATCGTTTGAGACAAATTCCATACAAAATGAATAAGAGAATGACCAATATGATGTTCTGTTGAAGTTGCGATATGTTTTAACATGGCAATCTCGGCCTGAGATTCTAAACGGAAACCCAGTGTTTCTTTGTTGTAGACAATTTCATCTGCAGGATCAAAGAAAGATGCATTGTATTTCGTGTGTAAGCTTCTTAGTGTAGAATGATCCTCCGTATTGCTTACCAATTTATTAACCTCGTCAATCGTATCTGTGGTCGTGAAGTGTTCTTCTTTATTCACAAAACTTTTCCGATCAAATAAACGAATTGGATAGTTATCGAGTACACCTCCGTCTACATAATAATCTTTTTCCCATTCTACAGATTTAAAAAAGAATGGGATGGACATCGAAATCCGCACAGCAACTACTAACGGGACATCAGGTGTCGTTTCACGAGAAAACGTACGAAGCTGGTGTGTAGAAATGTTCGTACCTTGGAAAAACACGTCTTTTCCTGTTTTGTCATACAACTGCTGAAAGGTTGTGTCCTTACTCCCTGTCCACTTTTCAACGATCTTCCCTACCCACTCAGTGAAGAAATCCCCTTTATAGATACCAAAACCATCAAAAAATAAACGAATGTTATCTTGTACAATCGAAAAATCATCATCTTTAAACGCTTTAAAATTCATGTCTTTATGGATTTTTACAAGATCTGCGAATGGAATGGAAAGACCTAAAAGTAATGCAGTAATTGCTCCTGCTGAAGTCCCCCCAAATCGTTGTATTTCTGGTAAAATCCCTTCTTCATTTAGTGCACGGATGGCACCTATATAAGCGCTTCCCTTTACCCCGCCACCTTCAAATACTAAGTTACGAAATGGATATGCCATTCTATACCTCCAATAGAGAAATTTCCGATCTGTTATAGTATCGGAAGTATATTGAAATATATTCCAAATGGTATTAAGAAAGTTTCATGCCCTCCGATACGTATGGCGGAATTATCTTTATTCAATGGATGAATTGTTTGAAAGAGAAGGAATCTGCTTGGAATGGTAATTTAGTAGGATAGAAAACAGAAACGGAGCGTGTCTTTGGATGCACTGACTAATATCCCCTTTTGAAATCGTATATAACGTAACTTCTTTTCCGGTGCCTCCTCCTAGTAAAATCACGAGTAAGAAACCAAGAAACAATCTACATTGCATAAAGCCCTCACTCTCTTTAACATACAATCCAGTGAAATAATTTGTTTCAAATACGTAGAAATATGGTTTAACCAGCAATCAATGATCAGGTCTTCTTACCCTAAATAAACCTAAATCTATTTGTTTCCATACAGGAAGAGATAAATAGTTTTGTTCCCATTCATGGAATAGTACAATCTATGCAAAATTACATATCTAATTAATTGCTTTTAATGTTATATTTTAATAGCGATGAATGCTATTATTTCATAAGTTGTCAACAAGCGTTATGTATGAGAAAAAGGAAGGGGCCAAATAGACCTCTTCCTTTTTCTACTAATTAACTGAATTACTCTCAGGTAAAAATTTAAATAGTGATGCTCATTTACAGGCGTCTAATTATACATTTAACATGCTAGCTTTGCTTGATGCTAGAAAAATTAAAGATGGTAGCATTAAGTTATTAAGAGACAATAATTCATCAACACGAAGATAGATTTATTTTGGCTAGATAAATCTGGTGATAAATATACAGCTCATGAAGTAACAGAAATTGTTTAAGTGAATGGGCAAACGAAAGATAATAGTAAATGGGTTTACAAATAGAGTCACATCATTCAACACAAAAGTTTCATGACTTTCAAATAGAGATCTTCAAACTCGCTAAAATGGACGCGAAAAGCACCTAATGTATCGATATAAGTAAAAATCACATCTTTTTCATTAAAGTGGATACCTTCCTGCGCTAAGTCATAGCTATCATCAAGGCTGTATAAATCAAAATATTCTTCTTCCCAATACAGGCCTCTGTTTACTAGTAATCGTGTAGAGTAAGTAATAGCTTGTTTAACATTCCATTTCTTATCTACTAACTTTTCAGTCATAATAGAAAGAAGGACATACCTATTCATATAACCGATAGTCAGATATATCCAGTTATTATTTTATATTGAAATAAATAAGGGTTAAAAGTTATTTTGTGAAAATTATACAAAAAGTAATAATTCATCGTTCACCCAACAATAGATAATCTAGGTAAATAAAAATACTAGAGAATATCACAGTGTAGTAGTCTCTAGTATCTTTTCATAGTATTTTAACGGCTATGCAATACTGAGGGATAAAAAAGGACCTCTTACGGAAAGATAAGAGGTCATCAAGAAGATAAAAATGTTGTATTTGAAACACGCGAGTTTCTAATTCACATCATAACACAATATATCTATATATTCAATATATACATTAAAAGTAAGTAATGTATGGTCAAAAAACACACGTAATATTAATTTGGGACCGCATGTTTCCTCCTGTTATCCTATTTCTTCTACAATGGCGTGATTGTAACAATGGATGGTATCCTCTGTATACTGATGAGCAATTGTAGCAAGTTCTTCTAAAAACATACTATACTATAAAATTAAATTAACAAATATTATTTAATGGAGGTCCATAATGAATAAAACAGAACTAATTAACCAAGTATCCGAGAAAACATCACTTACTAAAAAAGAGGCTACCGCATCTGTACAAGCTATACTAGATCAAATTACACAATCTCTTCAAAAAGAGGAATCCGTACAGTTAATTGGATTTGGTACATTTGAAGTACGTGAGCGTTCTGCGCGTACTGGGCGCAATCCCCAAACGGGCGAAGAAATGCATATCCCAGGAGGAAAAGCACCTGCATTTAAAGCTGGGAAAGCTTTAAAAGAGGCTGTTAAATAAGGGTTAAATTATCTATCTAAAAAGGAATGGAGATTTTTATCTCCATTCCTTTTTAAATTAATCATATATTTTTCCGGAAAATAATTAACTAGTTATTTATCATTTTCACGATTCCTATACCCTGCAAACTCTTCTAGTGATAGTATTTGTTTTTTAGATGCTAGGCGCATCTTTTACTGCTAATTTTTTCTTACTTAAATAAACAGCTCGATCCGATTTTTTTGCAACTTCCTGTGAATGCGTTACAACAATTACACATTTATTTTCTTGATGAGCGAGCTCCTGGAACAAATCAATAATGTCATTTGCTGTTTCTTCATCAAGGTTTCCTGTCGGCTCATCCGCAATCAGTAAATCAACATTACAAGATAGTGCTCGAGCAATTGCTACACGTTGTTGTTGTCCACCACTTAGTTGCAAGATATTTCGTTTCGCTTCTACTTCTGTAAGTCCTACCTTCTCTAATAATTCTAATGCTCTTACTTTTTTATTTTGTACCTTTACACCTGTAATTTCCATTGCCGTTAATACATTCTGAAGAGCAGTCATATAGGTAATCAAATTATAAGATTGGAAAATTACAGATACATTTTGATTACGGTATCGATCCAAACCAATTTTTCGAATATCCTTGCCATTATACAGTACATAACCATTTTTAGGTATATCCAGCCCACAACCTAAGCTAAGAGTTGTGGTTTTACCAGATCCAGATGGCCCTAAAATCGTGTAGAAATGCCCTTTTTGAAAAGAAAAATTAACATTATCTAGTATCTTTACTTTTTTTCCGTTACTTTCATAATAATAATCTAAGTTTTTAAATTGTAAAATCGTCTCCATATCGAGCCTCCTTATTCATCTTTTAAAAGGATTTGTTTTGGATTTAAGCGTAGAATAGATAATGCTGGCAAAATAGTTGCTAATATAGCAATAGTCAGTCCAATTCCGCCCATTTTTCCTACATCCTCACCCGTTACACTTACATCAATCTTATCAATTGGATCTTCATTTTGGTTTTGTGGAGTATCACCAATTCCAGCTACCATTACACTACCATTTTGTGGATTGTCTTTTTCTTCGCTTGCTGTAGCAATTTCACTAGAAAGTAAGTTATCCCCTACGAATTGAGAAACTTTAGTTCCTGTTGTTAGGGATAATCCAAATGCTAAAATAGCAATACATACCACTTCTACTACGAACTGCGCCATCAGTTTCCATTTTTTCTCTCCAATGGACAATAGAATCCCCATTTCCTTACGACGTGTTTTAATCGATAACATAATAATTAATCCTAAGATAATCGCACCTGCAATAGATACCATATAGATAATCATTTGAGACGTAGAAGCGATATTTTCGATAGGACCAATCATTTGTTTGTACAATGAATCTTGTGCATCTAACTTAAAATACTTAAAATCAATATCAGATTTTTTTGCTTCTTTTTTAAATGCATCAATGTATTGTGGATCGTTCAATAAGTACACAACTTGAATACTACTACTCATACCTTCATCTGTTTCTAATTTTTTTAAAGTAGAGTAAGGCATATATAGTTTATTAGCTGGATTCATCATAGGAGGGGCATTTTGACCCATTGGTTGTTCATTCGTTTCATAAATACCGATAATTTCAATTTCAAGAGTTTCCTTCTTATCCCCTGATTGAACTTTAACTTTATCTCCTACTTTCAAATTGTTTTGTTCCGCTAATCGTTTTTCCATTAAAGCTACATTCTGATCTTGCATCTGTTCTGTAATTGGTTTCCCATCAATGATTTTACTTTTTCCATTTTTAAAACTTTCGTGTAATAAAGTCTTGCGAACTCCTTCTATCATAAGAGAAGAATTCATATCTATTTCTGAACCTGAACCTGATCCTCCCGCTATTGCAACGCTACCTTTTCCTTTTCCTTCTTCTCCTTCTGAAACTCCTACTAATTTAAACCCATCCGCAATTCCGAAATTATGGGTTATATAATTATAGTCTTTTACATACTTGGACTTCGCTAATTGATCTGTTTCTTTTGTGTTGAGCTTTGGTGGTTTAGGCATCTCTCCCGTTTCCCTAGCTTGTTGACCTAATTTATCAAAATCAAGACCTAAAGTAACATCTGCACCTAGTTTTTTTCTTGCTGCATCCGCAGCTTTTTTTGATGCATTTTGAATTGTGAATCCTGCCAACACTAAATTTGTAACAATCAGAAAGACCGCCATCAAAATTAATGATGTTCCTATTCTTTTTTTCATACTGAGAATTGCGCGTTTTATAAAATTCATTTTTCCTAACCTCCTTGATAGTTGTTATTCTATATACACTATCTGGAGTTTATATGAAGATATTCAGTAGATTATCTAAAGATATTAGGTCTTATCTGGAGTGCATATGTAGTGATTTGTTAATATAGTCAAGAAAAGCTGGAACACAAATTAAAATATGTAATCGATTTTGAACATTGGTAAAGAGTCAATCCATTTAATGTGGAATGAGGACAAACGGAATAATAATAGGTATAAAATATTAGTCACCAACCAATTAACTTGAGGAAGGAATACAAACACGGGATAACTCCCTTTATTTATGACCCATACAGTACAAAATGAGATGCTATCGCTAGAAAAATTAGCCTCCTGCTTGGAATAACAATGTGGGCATTCTTTTTGCTTCATGACATTTACCACTTCTGATATATCTAGTACCCACACAAAAAGCACATATAAAAAAACCACCGAAAGGTGGCTATATTTTTAAGCGGCACGTGTTTGATCCGTTAATTTCACGTTTTTTGTTAGTCTTTCACCATTTCGATAAACGGTTACTTTAATTGTATCCCCCAATTTTTTCTTTTCATATAAATATTTACGGAATTGAACGACATTTTCTATTTTTTGTTCATCCAATGCAATCACAACATCATACTGTTGTAATCCGCCTTTTTCTGCTGATGATTGACTTGAGATATTCCCCAACATGGCACCACTTGTTATCTCTTTTGGTAATTTTAATTGATTACGTGCAGAATCTGTTATTTTCTCAATATCCAATAACTGTACACCCATCATTGGGCGTTTAACTGTTCCCTCTTTTTCAAGAGACTCTAGGGTTGTTTTGGCTACATGAATTGGGATTGCAAATCCAATTCCTTCCACTGCTTGTTGTGCAATTTTACTAGAATTAATTCCAATGACTTCACCCTGTTCATTAAACAAAGCTCCTCCACTATTACCGGGATTAATAGCTGCATCTGTTTGAATGACCTGTGCTTGCCAATCCACTTGTTGATTTCCAAGTGTACTAACAGGTATTTCTCGTTCCTTGCTACTAATAATCCCCTTTGTTACACTACCTTCTAGCCCCAATGGATTCCCAATGGCTATTACCGTTTCCCCTGTACGAATTTTTTCTGAGTCTCCAAGTGTTGCGACTCTTTTTACATCTGCCCCGTCAATTTCTAATACCGCTAAATCTAATAATGGATCTGTCCCTACTACTTTAGCGGGAACCTTTTTACCATTATTCAATTTCACTTCTATTTTATTCGCACCGTCTATCACATGATTATTTGTAACAATGAAAGCTTTATTGCCGTTTTTTTTATATATGACCCCTGAACCCGAACCAGCTTCTTCTGATTGATTTTGCGTATTAAATGAACCTGCATTTTGTTTATAGTTAATGACACCCACGACAACTTCTTTTGCAGATTCAATCATATTTTGAGGATTGCTCACATCTTCTGGTTTGTAAGAGATCGGCGTAGCCTGATTTACTTCGTTATGCTTAGGAGATTGACCTGCACTTCCTTTGATTTCATTTATATAAGGAGCGGTCAATCCAATGGTAATTGCACCAATCACTGCACCAATTATTCCTGTGAAAAAATACCCTGTTTTTTTATAGGCTTTATTCCTATTGCTTTCTGTTTGATTTGTATCGTAGTGTCCCATTGTGAACATCCCTTTCTCCTTCAATTTACAATTGAATATTTTTGTCTTTATATTTGAAATACGATGTATGAATGTAATATTTAGAAATCACCATTTCAAAAAATAAAAATTTTACCTTTAGGCATGGTTTAGACATAAATCAACAGTTTTTTCGTAGAGGTAACATTATATTTGAATTTTTCTACGAATATATATAACGATATTCACACCCACTTCGGGCTTGTCTCTAAAAAAGAGCCTATTAGGCTCTCAACAAATAGAGTATTCAATGTACATAGTAGCATGCATGTTTATACAGGTGTTTTGCAAAAAACGGAAACAAGGGACAATAAACATCCATTAGCTTATTTATTCTTTTGTTATAAACTTAGATCCTAGCATTCTCGTGAGAATGGATGGTAATAGGTTTGTGTGTAAATAAGAAGGAAGGGATAAAATTTGATAGATTGTGTAAGTCGTCAACATCATGTATCATTCCTTTCTATTTGATACATGTAGCATACAAACTTAATCTGTATTCTATATGGAGTTAATCTAGATTTATAGTAAAGATTTTCAGTACCTCGTTATTGAATACAAAAAAAAGAATCAATTTGATCCTCTCTATTTTTGTTCACTAGACCTATATAGTTTTCTTTTATTTACACTTGTGTATTTATTTAAGCACGGCGCTAATTTTAATTTCTGTTTTTTCTCTTTTATGCGACTATTATTCGAATGAGGGGCCATCCACAGTTGTACATCTAATAAAGAAAGAATGATGTTTGATTCCAGTGACATATCTTGATTACCTCCCTCTGTCTTGTTATGTATATAACCTATCTCATGCATCTGGAGCTGATTTGAAATACATGTAGTTTTCTTGTGAAGTTTTTATAGTGTTTCTAATACGTCTCCACATCAACTCCAGATTGGAAGGTTATAATGACTACAAGAGGTGATATTATGAAGAACTATCACATTCTGGTGGTAGAAGATGATCAAGAAATACAAGAATTAATCAAACAATTTTTAATGACACAACAGTATAAAGTTATAGTTGCATCAGATGGATTAGAGGGCATGAAACAATTTAATAAGCAGTCCTTCGATTTAATTCTACTAGATGTGATGATGCCAAACCTGAATGGATTTGAAGTTGCCAAAATGATTCGAAGTCAGTCAAATATACCAATTATTATGCTAACTGCGCTAGAAGAAGAACAAGATCAAATGAAAGGATTTGATCTTGGAATCGATGATTATATTACGAAACCTTTTTCTTTTCATGTTTTGATGAGACGAGTCGAAGCAGTACTGAGAAGAAGTAATAATCAAAATACGGATAATCATTTTGTATTTAGAGAACTACATGTCAATGGCGATGCATATAAAGTATATGTGAATAAAGTTGAAGTTCCCCTAACGACAAAAGAATTTGAAATTTTACAACTACTACTTCAAAACGAAAAAAAGGTACTCACAAGAGAAAATATTGTAGAAAAAATTTGGGGATATGAGTATGCCGGAGACACACGAATGATTGATACGCATATGAAAAACATACGAAAAAAATTAGATATACCCTATATTAAAACAGTAAAGGGCATTGGTTATAAAATCGATGAATAAGATTGTAAAAATCATGAAGATGAAGAGAATTACCTATAAACTCTTTATGACTACATCCCTCATTTTGTTAGCCTTTGCAACCTTAATTTATGTAACTTTATACTTCTTTCTCCCTAAATTTTATGAGAAATACAAAACAGATCAGCTTCAAACGGGAATCGAAGAAATAATTGATAAATCTAAATATCTTTCGCTTCAAAATGCAACACCACTTGTTGATGAATACGCACAAAAAAATAATGCAGTGATATATCTTCAAGATAATGAGGGAAGGATTATTTATTATCCTTTTCTTCAAAGTACTATTCAAGGGAGTACTATTCAAGAGGGTACTGTTCAGGGAGGTACTCCAGCAAAAGGTTTTGTTACAACAGTACCAATAAAGGGTTTGGCTCAATCTCGTAATTCATATGAGGCTACCAAGCCAATACAATTCCAAGATGTTAACTTAACGCTTGTGGTGTTCGCAACATTTCAACCAATCGATGAAGCTTCACAGGTCTTGGTACGTTTTCTACCCTATATTAGTATCATTGTACTGGTTATTGGTTTAGGAAGTGCTTATCTCTATTCAAGGTTTATTACTAAACCACTTATTTATATTAATAAAGGCGCACAAAAGATGGCAAACTTGGATTTTTCTGAAAAAATCGAGGTTCGTTCTATGGATGAATTAGGGGAATTGTCCAATAGCTTGAATGATATGTCCATAAATTTACAACAAGCAATTTTTGATTTACAAAAAGCGAATCAGCAATTAAAAAGTGATATTGAAAAAGAAAGAGAAATAGAAACAAAGCGAAGGGAATTCTTTGCTATTGTAGCACATGAATTAAAAACTCCTCTTACTGTTATGAAAGGATACTTAGAAGGGATGATATATAATATCGGCCCTTATCAAAATCGTGACCAATATTTAAAGAAAAATTATCAAATAATTGAAAGTCTGGAACAACTGGTTCGCGAAATTTTAAGCATGTCAAAATTAGAACAACATACCTTTAAACTTCAAGTGGAAGAAGTAAATCTTTCGAAATCAATAGATACAATCACAAAAAACCTCGAATTTTTTGCTTCTCAAAAAGGCATTCAAATAATAAAAGAAGTCGATTCTGACATTTTTGTTTATACGGATTATGTTCTTTTAGAAAAAGCTTGTAAAAACATCATTCATAATGCGATTATGTATTCACCGTATAACGAAAAAGTCTATATAAAGTTAACAAAGGATTCTAAACAAAACAACATCCAAATGCGAGTTATCAATACAGGTGTCAAAATAAAAGAAGAAGATATACAACATATTTTCAAACCATTTTATCGAATCGAAAAGTCAAGAAATCGAAATACGGGAGGGAGTGGCTTAGGGTTATATATTGTAAAACAAATTTTTGAATCCCTTTTTATCACGTATTCTATAAATAATACCAAACAAGGCGTAGCATTTTTAGTTACCATTCCATTATCCAGCAAATAAACAACAAAAGAGTCTCCATCTCATCCTTAGAAGTGAAATGGAGATTCTCCTTTTTTTTAAAAGCTTCAAATCATAGATTCTTTTTTCATTTCTATTGTCTTTAAAGACAACCTGTATTCAAAAGTTTACATTAAAAGGTTCTGTTGCAAAGTTTTGAAGACTAAGCTAAACTTTTGCAACATAGAGTTAGGAGAATCATACATGAGATATTTTTAAGGAGAGCAATTTAAACAAGATATTATTTTGGTAGCCATTGGCTATTACTGTCGTTTGTTTTAGGGGTACGGCAACGATTCTTTCTTTTGTTGCCACTCACAAGTGATTAAATCAAGAAGGTCAAAGGAAATTGGAACAAACATAGTTTAATCTTGGTATATTTTTCAACATACTAAAAGTGCATATCCAACCAAATTTAGTGATAGAGTATGCACCTTAAATTTTTTGTTTATCTTTTTTATGAATACACTTTTGTACATATGCGTTTTAAATAATGATGTCTAATACTAAGGAAATAAATCATTTGCATACAAATAAAGATTACTAATACAACAATTGAGCTTTGTAGAACAGACATTTCCTTACTTACTGTTTGTCCTAATTGATGAAACGTTAGAAACGCAAAACTGCTATGAACCATAGCCACTACAATCGGTAAGAAAAATAGTAATATCATTTGTCTTGTTACGATTTGTTTTAACTCACTTTGGCTTAATCCTAATTTTGAAATCATTTGATATTGCTCTTGATCTCGTTCTAAATCAGTAAATAGACGAAAATATAAAAAGCTTAGCGTAAATACAAAAAATACAATTCCCACCATTACACTTGAAATAGAAAGTAATCCGTTTTGTTGTTTCAATTCAATCCATTTTAAATATAAAGATGAAAAGGCATAATAATCCTCTTGATTCGTACCAATGAACTTCATAAGGTTTGTAGAAATCCCACTTGTTTCAGACCAATTTTTAACGATAAAACCGTATATAGTGTAATCTCGGAGTACGCCTTCTTGTTGAACATTTAGCACCTTATTGTAAACAGCATCAGAGACAATAACAGGTTTAACAAACGTGCCCGTAAATTCTGTGATATAAACTGTTTTTTGAACAGCAAGTGGTACTTCTAGTTCACCATGCCTTAATTCAAAAGGTTCTAGATCCTCAGCATATTTGTGATTTTTCTCTGATCGTATAACGATACTTTCATTTTCATTTGTTAAATTCTCTATTTCATACCCTAATTTTTTAGCGTATTCATTATACGTAGAAAGATTAATTAAAACCGGACCACTTTGTACCCTTTTAAATTTTGTTGCTAAAATTTCATATGAAAATCCAGATTCTTTTAATTGTTTTTTTATCTCTTCAATATGCATTTTTTCTTGTATATTCCCCTTATCTGAACGATAGGTAAATGCATATGGTGTCTCATGCTTTGCCAATTCAGGATTTGCAATAGCCGTACAAACTCCAATTGCTGTAAAAGATACTGCAGATATAATTGAAACGATAAAAAACGTTATCGCATTATCTTTCATGCGATACATTAATTCTGAAATAACAAGGAGGTTGGTTCTATTAAAAAATGTAGTTTCTCTATTTTTTAAAGCAGATAACACATATACACACAATTGAGTAAAGAAAAAATAGGTCCCACATACAATGAATACGACTCCTACTCCTACGAGTAGGAATAATTGATTTAAACGCATGTAATCGACCGCAGCGATACTGTGGTGAATGCAGGAGTAACCCGCTCCAAATAAAATAAGTACCAACAAGGAGATCCAAACAGACACTATTGGCTCAGGTTTTGGTTTTTCCTCTGATTTTATAAGTTCTACAAACTCATTCATTTTCACCATTTTTGATGTGAACAATGAAATAAGTAGAAATAAAACAAAAAAGGACATTGCTGTTACTACTATTGCCTTGAATGGAAAGTAAAATGCTAACGTTTGCCCTACTCCTAATAAAGACCCACTAACCAGTAAAAACAATTTAGAAAAAACCATTCCTAGTCCGATTCCTACTACTATAGAAGGGATTCCAATCAACATATTTTCGAAAAAAATTAATCGATGAAACTGTTGATGAGACATTCCGTGTAACATTAATAATCCAAACTCTTTTTTTCTATTTTTTAAAAATGCACTAACAGAATAGAAAATAAATAAGAAAGAAAAAACAAAGATTAAGTAATACGATAAATGAAATCCTATTTTCCCAAATGTACTCATGATGGTACTTACATGAGTTAGTTCACCTTGTAGGTTCGGATGAAAGACAAGTAGCCCATAAGTGAAAAAAATCAATACCGCAAATGTACTACTAAAAAAATGACCTAGATATATTCGTTTATTCCGTAAAACATTATTGAGTGCAAGTTGTCGAAAAGTCATGTTTATTTCCCCCTAACATAGAAAGACTATCCATAATTTTTTATAGAATAATGGACGATCGTCTTTACAATTAACTTCATTGAATAACTGGCCACCTTTAATAAAATTTATGCGGTCACAGTAACTTGCAGCAACTGGATCGTGCGTTACTAACATCATTGTTGCCTTTTCCTCTTTATTTAATTGTGTTAATAACTCCATTACATCTTGAGAAGCTTTAGAATCTAAGTTTCCTGTTGGCTCATCGACAAGAACCAATTTAGGAGAATGAATGAGTGCACGGGCAATCGCTATTCGCTGTGCTTGTCCATCAGAAATTTCATATGTTCGTTTATTTAAAATTTCACTGTTTCCTAATTTTTTTGAAATAGATTCTACTCGTTTATTTATTCTTTTCACATTTATGCCATCTAATACGAGCGGAAGAACCCTATTCTCTTTTACTGTTAATGTATGCAACAAATTAAAGGATTGAAAAACGAATCCTAACCCCTGTCTGCGAAATAAGGCCAAATCATTAGATGAGAGTTGATACGGATTTTTATTATGAATGAATACACTTCCTGATGTTGGCGAGTCAATAGGAGAAACCATATTCAATAATGTTGTTTTTCCACTACTCGAAGGGCCCATAATCCTAACAAATCCCCCCTCTGTAATTATTAAATTAATATTTTAAAGTGCTATATCTGGAACCTTCCCTGTATATTCTTTACCAAGATCTTTTACTTTTACTATTTTCATATGAGAAATCCCCTCCAATTTTACACATTAAGTATGAGAGTTGATTGATGATCCTCTTATCTCCTGTGCATGTACTATACAAACAAAAGCGAAGTCTTCAAACGGACTCCGCCTTTTCGATGTATCATGAATTATAGTCAGTACTAGTAGCCTCTTCATAATATTTCCTCATACATTCATGTCTCTGTGTATTTCGTGAAAAACTTTGCAACAGAACCAAATTTACGTTATTTCTTTGCGGAAATAGGTTGAGACCAAATATCTTTATCATTTAAGTGTACTTCAAAAACATATATAGGCTGAGAAAAACCTTTAGTATCAGTGTAGTAATCTATCTTATATTTTGTAATGAATAATGTATCACCTGCTTTGAAAGATATTATAGGATCGAAGTCTCCTTGTTTCAGTTTTTGAAATGCTTCCTTTGGAGAAAGAATTTCAACATCTCGAACAGGTGATTTTTTTGTAACGTAATTTTTGTAAACAGGCATTTTTTTCCCTTCGTCTTTTAACTCTATTGATGTTTTTATAGTGACATGAGACATATCAGTTTTTGTAATGGAATCAATAGGCATATTCCCAAATTCCTTCATTTGATACGAAATCATTATCCCGAGTGCGACGAAACTTACTGTAATGGGAAGGTATAAATATTTGATTATTTTTGTATCTGTTTCTTTTTTTTTTAATATAAGAACTATGTTTAACACAGAATATCCTAGCATCATGCCTAAAGTATTATGAAGTAAATCGGCTAGTTCCATACTTCCGCGTTGCAGTGTGAATTCAAGAATTTCAATCAATAAACTTGCTAAAATTGAGATGATTAACATCCATTTTGTTTTTTGAAAAACCTTACTAAATAAAGAGAATAAAATTCCTAACGGAAAAAGCATACCTATATTCACGATGATATGGAAAAAGGAAGTAAATGAAAATGTATTCCATGCTTTTTTATAAACACTAAGTACATCAAAATCAATTGTTCTTGCAAAGGCCATATCATCTGAACGACCAAATGAAGTAGCTGATAATGCAAGGGAATAGTATCCTGTTATTAAAACAAACAATATAATTTGTTTTACAGTTAGTTTTTTTTCTCTTTTACATATCTTTTTGTATACTACAAAATAACTAAAAACAAATATAAGTAGTAACAAGAATGTGAGTAGTATCGTCGGAATCGCATAACTAGCGATTATATTGAAAATAATGTTCATTTTACACCTCAGTTTTTATGAATATAATTTTGTACATATGCATTTTATATAGTGATTACTAATACAACAATCGAGCTTTGAATCGCAGACATTTCCCTATTTGTTATTTGCCCTAATTGGTGCAAAGTTAGAAATGAAAAATTGCTGTGAATCATAGCCAATACAATCTGTAAGAAAAATAGAATCATCATTTGTCTTGTCACATTTGATGGTCTAGTTTTGAGTTTCCTTATTTAAACTTGGTCAAATGTTTCAAGCACTAAAATAACTTTATATCGCACCACAGATTTTTTCATGAATGTATCTGTTATCCATTGTAGTAGTAAGATTATTTTTCTCATATTTAATTACCTTACATTTTTCTTACACGCTTGTAATATTTCTGAAAATACAGTTTATAGTTCTCTTAGTAATGACTCTTTTGGGAGATATAGCAAAGAGAGTTTTTTTATATGTACATCACTATACCGAACTAGATTTCGGTATTTTTTTGCAATTTATTATGTTTTCTTTACCAAACACGTATAAAAATCAATATCATGAACGTAAACTACTGAGCAAAAATTTACTTTTGTTTTTATTGAAACATCAAGTTCTTCCTCATATTAAAGTGGAACAATTTTATTACTTAGATTGTCTATTAAATGTGTTCCTAAAATTAGATGTTCAATTTAGATATAATAAATCCCGTTTGAAATCTAATCTTATGTATTACAAAAATATGAAAGGACTTTTTATTTTGAAAAGGATGCAAAAGAAGGGTGAGTATTTAAGAGGTACAAGCTTAATCCTTTTACAGGTAAAGCATTGCAAGTGAGATTGAAGAAGGAATAACTCAAATACTAGCTTATCAATCATATAAACATCTTACATGTGCTTTAACCTATAAAATTTTAGCTGCAGAAGGATTGTTACCCCATGTTCTCTTTACTTACATCAGTATGAAAAACCTAGGAGAAACCATATATTCTTGAAAGAGGTTGAAAATTTATGTTCATATTAAGGAAGTTCTTTAACATTACACATTACAAAAAAATTGTACCTGTCGTATTACTTTCATGCGCGACACTGATAGGCTGTTCTAATAGTAATACGCAATCAGAATCAACTAAACAAACAAATCGAACCAATCAAGTTAAGCAAGAAAATATAGGTAATCATGCTTTTGCTAAACTTGAAAAAGAATATAACGCTAAGCTTGGTATTTACGCACTGGACACAAGTACGAATCAAACTGTTGCTTACCATGCAGATGATCGTTTTGCATTTGCCTCTACATCTAAATCATTAGCAGTGGGAGCTCTTTTACGTCAGAATTCAATAGAAGCTCTTGATGAAAGAATTACGTATACACGTGAAGACCTATCTAATTATAATCCAATTACTGAAAAGCATGTGGATACAGGAATGACGTTAAAAGAACTTGCAGATGCTTCTGTTCGATATAGTGACAGTACGGCACATAATTTAATTCTTAAAAAGTTAGGTGGTCCATCCGCATTTGAAAAAATCTTGAGGGAAATGGGTGATACTGTTACTAACTCCGAACGATTTGAACCTGAATTAAATGAAGTAAATCCAGGAGAAACACATGATACGAGTACACCAAAAGCAATCGCTAAGACGCTTGAATCTTTTACATTAGGAACTGTACTACCATCTGAGAAACGTGAACTGTTAGTAGATTGGATGAAGAGAAATACGACTGGGGATAAATTAATTCGTGCTGGTGTACCAAAAGGATGGGAAGTAGCTGATAAAACAGGTGCAGGATCTTATGGAACAAGGAATGATATCGCAATTATTTGGCCACCAAATAAAAAGCCGATTGTTCTTTCCATCCTTTCTAATCATGATAAAGAAGATGCAGAATACGATGATACACTTATTGCAGACGCTACTAAAATCGTGTTAGAAACTCTAAAGGTTACGAATAAATAAAAATAGGTTAAAAGTTTTCCATTTTAGTCACGTGTATTCTCTGTTAACAGACACATGCATGCTACTCAAGTCAACTACTCCCACTGAGATGAAGCGTTTCAGTGGGGGCTTGAGTTAGAACTCTAGGTCTTTTCTTCTATCGCTTTCCCACTTGCACCACCCTTTCAAAAAAGAGCAATTCTTCCTTGTGGAAGAAGCCACTACTCAGATGAATCCGACGTGTACTACAAGCCTCGACAAGTCGAATACACATGGATGGTTGAAGCACCCACTAAGCTATGCGCGAAGTAACAGCCTTACGTTTGTGCACTTCTAATAGAATCGGCGTTTTCACTTTAAGATTTTCATCTGATACAGTAAGATTAATTACTTCCTGTAGTAGACTTTTTACTGAATCTATTTTTATCTTATTTGTTTTTTCTAATATCTTGTACTTCTATTGTTTGATCGTTATGACTGGTACTTGCTCGGTGTCAGAAATTTTACTGTAACCATAATAGAGTAGAAAAAATAATAAAATAATTGTCCAAATAAATATAAACACTTTATAATCATACTTCATATGAAAAACCTCATTTTCCCTATATAAGTGAATGTACATACACCTTATAAATTCAATTACATAAATTATTGGATGTTTTAGTTGTAAAAAATCATTAAAAATTAGAAATCGTTATTCATAAACATATCCAAGAAATCTTCAAAAAAATATCATCTAGGCATTTTAACATTTCATAAAAATGCACAGATGATATTTTTACGTTTAGCTAAGTAATGTTTTTTATGTAATAAATCTTTATCTCTATTTCACCTTAATGTTTATATGTACAAGAGTCTGTGTAGCAACTAGGCTGTACTTTAAATATGTACTAATTTGTGTGTGGGAAAGGAAGCACATTTTATTTAAAGTTGTTACTTTAAACCCCTTAATTAGTTGGTAGTCTTCTTCATTCAGACAGAAAGGAAATTTAAAGTGTGCACGTATTTTCAAATCAGGCTCTTTACTACACACACTCCTATCCACATAAAAACATCTATAGCTTTTTGTAACGTTACAGAAATTAAAGGAAATAAAAATGAAACAATTTTAATGTTAAGTTACATCTTTGTAACAAAAATGTAACATAAATCATTTAATCATACAATACTTTTTTAACTAATTATCAACAAAGTTCTATTAATATCGTTCAAGTTTAATAATGTTCCCATAGACTATTACAATTAGAGTTGCTTGTGTTTTATTAGATAGATACGAAATTCATATGATTTATTAATTATCCTTCATTTCAGCTCCATTTCGGCATGTGTCTGTTATACAATAAACATATACTTGAAAGGCAATGGAGTAACTGTTTATTGTATAACAGACAATTAAGATAGCTTCCTGTCATCTCTTGCCCGAAACCAATTCATCTTCACCTACTCAATTCGCGTTCCTTTTGGAAGGAGTCTTCTTGGCTAAAATGACAAAAAAGTTGAGGATTCCCCCAACTTTTTTATACATTTATTTTCTTATTAATCCTGTAGATGTAACCTGATATGTTCTTTTCTTTCCTATATATTCCTGTTTTCCATTCTCAAGGTTAGTTAAAGTCGCTCTTGTTTTTTCCTTTGCTGCTTCCCCTTCTATATGAGTAAATTCTATATAATCTCCCACTTTTATAGATACTGTTTGGGTTTCAGCATTTTGTTGTCTATTTCCCATGATTTCTTTATTGTACATAACGCTACCAGACGAGTTCTGGACTTTAATACTTGCATATGTACTATTGAAGTGAGAATGCGGTACGCCAGCTTCTAATTTGATTTTCAGCTCTTCTACTGTTTGATTATAATCTACTTTTGCAATTTCTCGATCACTATATCCTTTTAATGACCATGCAAATTGCTTTCCATCTAGAATTGTTGTCTCTGGCATTTTTTCTAATTTCTTTAAGCCCTCTTTTGTAACCTGGTATCTTGCTGTCTTTCCAATAGTTTCATTTTTGTTATTTTCAAGATTCATTAATGTTGCGCGTGTTTTTTCCTTTACTGCGTCTCCTTCTATATGAGTTAATTCAATGTAATCTCCCACTTTTACGGGCACTGTTTGGGTTTCAGCATTTTGTTGTCTATTTCCTATGATTTCCTTATTGTACATAACGCTACCAGACGAGTTCTGGACTTTAATACTTGCATATGTGCTATTGAAGTAAGAATGCGGTACACCAGCTTCTAATTTGATTTTCAGCTCTTCTGCCGCTTTATTATAATCCATCTTTACAATTTCTCGATCACTATATCCTTTTAGGGACCATGTAAATTGATTTCCGTCTAAAATTGTTGCTTCTGGCATTTTTTCTAATTTCTTCAAGCCTTCTCGTGTGACTTCATACATTGCTTTTTTTCCAAAGCTTTCTTGTTTACTGTTGTCTAAATTTGTGAAATTCGCTCTATGTACACCTTCAAGATGTGTTAATTCAATATAATCTCCTACTTTAACTGGAACTTTTTGCGATTCAGCATTTTGTTGTTTGTTTCCATAAACATCTTTATTATATACTACTTTTCCTGATGTATTTTGTACTTTAATACTCGCATACGTTTCATTAAAATAATGATGCGGTACGCCTGCTTTTAAGTCAATTTGCATTTCTTCTGTCGACTTATTGAAATTGATTTTTGCAAACTCAAAATCACTAATTCCTTTTAGGGACCATGCAAATCGATTCCCTACTAAAATATCAGAATTTCCATTTGTAATTCCTACTTTTTTCTCTACAGTTCGATCAAATATATCTGTTAATGTAATTTTAGCAAAAGCTGTTTGAGGCAATTGCATAGTTTGACTTACCTCAGTTTGGTAGGACTTAATATTATCAATTACTTTTAAAGGTTGTCCCATTAACTTTTCATTGTCATAGATTTCAATTTTCCCTTTAAACTGTGGAGTACTTTGTTCCTTCAATTTCCATGAAACATTTAATTTTCCAGCTTCAAAGCGAGTATTTTGGATATCAAAATCTAAATTTCCCATTTCTGGTTGACTAGGCTGATTTATATTAAAAGTTTTTCCAGTACCAATAGTTGATTGAGTATTTCCTCCTGCCCTAACCCATAGATATTCTGAAGTTGCTCCTCCATCGTATTGATAGGACGTATCATGTTGCCCAGAGATACGCTGATTATTCCAAGAATTCCATTGTTTATCTGAAACTTTTCTGCTGTATCCATTTTTAAGACGTGCTTCTCTTACATCTTGTCCATTACCAGCCCAGTCCTCTTGAAACATCGATATACCATAGTTAAATGCAACATTCGCAACTGGATGATCCATAATAGCAACTAACTTCCATTGATTTAATGTATTATCTTTTATCCACTGGCCAAACTTTGTATGGCCATCTTCTTGCCAAGAGCGTAGAGTCATTCGATACCATTCACTATCTTTCCAATTATAAGTTGTTTGTACCTTCAGACCTGTTCCTTCTCCACCAAATCTGCTGGCTTCTGAAGTCGGCGATAAATATTCAGCTTTTATTGCTTGGTTTGATGCTATTGGATCCCAAAGTGCAAAGTGAAGGGTACGTTTACCGAATTGATCAAAACCACTTTGTTGTTGGAAGCCCGCATAACCACCACCCTCCCCTCCCTGATTCCAGTTATGCACAGCCCAATACGTATAAGGTGCTGTTTGGACTGGTGACCAGTCTATGCTAATAATATCTGAAGCAGCAGTATTTTGTGGTGTTACATAAACTGATGGGGCATGTGATCGGGTTGCTGCCTCTGTACTAGAAATTGGTGCTCCATACATTGACAACATGGTACAAGCCGTTGAAACCATAACAATTCTTTTTATTTTTCCCCTTGTTTTTACTTTAAACATAACTTCCTATCTCCTTTTAAATTATTTTAGTTACATTGAATAATAACCCTATATATCCCTTTAAACAAATTATGTAATAAAGTAACATTAGCTCTAAAATCTAAATATATTCAATGTTTTTTACACTGCTATTATTAATCAAATTATAGTATTTTGTATTAAAATCGTATGATTTAGGACTAAATATAAAGTGAAAATTTTATAAAATTTCATAAATATGTAGTTTTAGATATTTATGATGAAAGACCCACTAAATAACTTAATTGATTTTATAAAAGATTTCCTTTCGTTATTGATTACACTATTAAACCCAGAATTGTTTACTAGAAAAATGTTATGTAAACTTCGGTTTACCGATTAGACAAAATAGTTTATCAATTTGCTGATATCTTATCATTATTTAGAAAGAGCCTACTTAAAAACGTAGACTCCTTTAGGTATCTAAACATTACATATATAACAAACATAAAAAAATTACATCGAATTCTTCTGTTAGTTTATTTAATATTTAATGACGTAGATAATGTATTCCAAGGTGCATTTGTAGATGTATTTTGATATTTGAATTGTCCATTTTGCTGTCCCGAAGCATCCCATTTATATTCCCAACCATCAACTGTTCTATCACCATTAATATCAATCATCTTAGAATCTACTTTTTTTAGTTTTTGACCACTCATTTGAGCAATTGGATTTCTACCATATCCCATTTCATTTGTATAAATGTATAAATAGCTTCCTCCATGATCTTTAACCGTACTTAAATTGTTTGGACCAATAAATTCAACTCCCCCTAATTGAGATTCAACTTTTACTACATTTAATGATGTTAATGGTGGTGCAGGTGCTGCAGATACATCTGTCGCTAAGCCAACTGTTGCTCCCACTACTAATGATGAAACTCCTACAATCATTCTTTTTAGCATACACTCATCCCCTTTCCATTTAATACAAATTGATTCTATCATAATAATTTCATACATTTCCTTCCCTTTAAAAGAGTTAACAAAAAGTACCCATTTATATATGAAATTGTGCATATTCATTGCTTTTCACCCTTTATACTTATCATAAATCATACTAAAGTATAATTAGTTCTCTCCCCTGATTGACTTACCACATTTGGACCCATCTCAAGGTGGCTTTTCTAAGAACTAAAAAATGGTACATAGTTCACTGGTTTAACAAATAAATAATAGAATTGCAAAGTCACCTTAATTTAAATTGACTTTTCCTCTAGTATTATAAGCAAGATCCACCACTTGCATCGATTAACTCACCAGTTATCCAACGACTATCTGATGAAGAAAGAAAACCTACAATATTAGCTATATCATTAGGTTCTCCCCACCTATTAAAAGTCGATAAACCTGCAGCATATTTTTGTCCATCTCTATTCCCCAGCGTCTCAGCGTTCATTTCTGTGTTAATTATGCCTGGGAGAATTGCATTTACTGTAATACCACGAGCACCAAGTTGTTGAGCTAAAGTATGAGTGAGTGTATTTATTGCCCCCTTAGATATACTGTAGGCAAAAACACTTGGGGAGGCTACTCTTGTGACAAAAGACGAAATATTTATAATCCGTCCTCCATCTTTTAAACGCGGCAAAGCCTTTTGAATAATGAAAAATGGAGCCTTCACATTAATATTCATAACCTCATCAAAAGACTCCTCTGTAGATTCCTCTAACGTTAAAACCTGCCCAATTCCAGCGTTGTTTACAAGGATATCAAATGTAGTATTACCTATATATTTTTGAAGAGATTGATCCATCATTGAATACAAGTTATTAATGCCATTAAAAGTACTTAAGTCTGCACTAATCGCAAATGCAGAACCGCCATCTAGTTTAATTTTATCCACTACACTTTCTGCTTCTTCTTTTCTTTTACTATAGTGAACAACGACTAACGCACCAGCATGTGCCAAATGTAAGGCAATACTTCGGCCTATCCCTCTACTAGCCCCTGTTACTAATGCAATTTTTCCCTTCAATTTATTCATCTCATCATCCCCTTGTTTAAAAAATTCTACTTAGTTATATCACAAGATACCCTTTGAAATGTTGCCCTTTCATTTGGTTTCCTTAAAGAACCTAGATAGTATTGCTACTAATTTTATTTAATACTAAACATCTAATTTTCTTTTGATGATATAGTGCCCTATATCAGTTAAGCTAGGAAAATGAATACCAAAAACTAAGAAAATTATAAAGTTAAGATTGTAGTACCTGAAAAATATTTAGTTTCTAAACCCTTGTTAAGTAGCTACGATGAGCAATTATACTAAACTAATAATGAAAAAAGGATCTGATATGAATATCAAATCCTTTTTTACAATGTATAATTATTTCACAGCTTCTTTTAATTCTTTTCTAGCTTTAAATGTCGGTGCTTTAGAAGCATTAATTCATATTAAATTAACATAATTATATACAGTTTTAACGAATTATATGTTGAACTTATTACATTCCAAGAAGTTCTTTACTTTTAGAATCGACAATTCTTCATTACCCTTAGACTTGCTCTAGGTCCCCTGTAGGGATTTTTTCGATAAACTAACATACTTCTTGTACGCTTTCTGAACCTTATCTCTACTATTTTGTATCCAGTTCAATGTTAAATCTTTTATCAAAATAGAAGTTAAAAAAAGAGCATGAAATAATATACATGAAATTAAATGAATATTACGATATATTCCCAGAGTCCTGATACATACTTTATTTAAATTGGAGAAAAGAAATCATTATCTACCCAGTTTTCGAGCGACTTATGGCTTCTTTTTTTCAAAAGAACGTGCACTATTCATACATAAATAATATATGGGATCTATTTTCAAGTCCATTACACTTATTCCTTTCTTAATTAACCCTTTTTATAGTTAATTTCGAATCTTGCTTTTGAGTTCTAAACCCTAATGCGATAGCCGCTCCAATACAGCTTGAAAAACATCCAGCAAACAAATACAGGGATGGATCTGACTCACCGATTAAAACGGAAGCTACCCCTCCAATTACAGGGAATAGCGCAACCATATATCCACTTCGAGCTCCTCCGATTTTTTCTACAAGCTTCAAATAGAATAACCATGCTACAAAAGAAGCAAATAGAGTTAAGTATATCAACATAGATACATATGAAAACGATGTAGGAAATGCAAATTCCTGTCCTTGAAATAATACAATTACTCCCATCAATAAACTAGCTACTGTAAATCCAATAGCATTTGCATAGATAGGGTTCACCTTGTGGCCTGCATTTCGTGCCGAGCTCGCATCACCTATTGCTGTAAGAAGCGTACCTAAAATTGCGACCATAATTCCTTTTATATCATTGAACCCTTGAACATCATTCAATTTCGGATAGATAAGAATACATACTCCTAATACCCCTAAAATCCCTCCAAACAAAACTCGTGAATGTAACTTTTCTTTCAAAAAAATTCGAAGTGCGATTGGAGTCAAAATTACTTTTAATGAAAAAATCAATGTTACAATTGCCGCAGAACTCAAAATTGTAGCGTAATAAAGGCATAAATAGCTTATTGCAAAGTTACATATACCAAAAACTATTACAAATGGGATATCTTCTTTGGTTGGCATCCCACTTGGTCGAAAAAAACAAACAAGCATCAAAAATAAAAAAGCTGTCATAACCAGACGGTAAGTTAAAGATAACTCTAAGCTGACAGGAGTTCCTTGAATTTTCACTGCAATAAAGTTAAGTCCCCATACAATCAAACAAAATATGTACATAAATATTGTCATAATTCTCCTCCTAGATTAAATTTTTTTATAAATTCATTATTTATTTATACTGTCATTTCTAAAAGGTACAGTTTACAATAAATACAAATGACAGATGGGGTATTAAAATAATGAAGGAACTAATATTTAATATAAATCGAAAAAGTAAAAATCCTATGTATCAACAAGTTTATCAATATATACGAACTCAGATTTTATCTGGTAAATTAGAACAAGGTAAAAAGTTGCCATCAATTAGACAACTTGCTAACCAATTAGAGGTCAGCAGAAACACAACTCAGGTAGCCTATGAACAACTGCAATCAGAGGGGTATATTCGAAGTGAGAACAAAAAAGGTTTTTTTGTAGAGGCTATTACATCGGATGAAACACTTAATTCTGAACTTATTAGAGAACAGCATCATGAAACAAATCATACTACCATGAAAACTATTGATTTTAAGATTGGGACAGTGGATCAAGAAAACTTCCCTTTAAAAAAGTGGAGAATGATTACAAACAAAATTCTTAAAGACTCTAGCATATTTTCATACGGAGAAAAACAAGGCGACATTAAATTAAGGAAAGCACTAGCAGATTACTTATTTCAATCAAGAGGAGTTACTACTTCTGCAGAACAAATTATTATTGGCAGTAGCACACAACATTTGTTATTAATTTTGTCACTAATGTTAAAGCAAGACTATCATTATATGGCAGTAGAAGATCCTGGATATAATGTGGCAAGGGAGCTTTTTGTTCTTCAATCATTTAATATTGATCCAATTCCTGTAAAAGAACGAGGCATTCAAGTCGATTTTCTTTTAAAATCGACTTCTAGACTTTTATATGTCACTCCTACTCACCACTTTCCGTATGGAGTGACCATCCCTGTCAATGAAAGACTAAAGTTAATTGGATGGGCAAAAAAGGTGGAAGGCTATATTATTGAGGATGATTATGATAGTGAATTTCGATATATCCATCAACCTATACCGTCTCTTCAAAGTTTAGATTCAAATGATAGGGTCGTTTATTTAGGAACTTTTTCAAAGGCACTCCTCCCCTCTATTCGTGTCAGTTATATGGTTTTGCCTAGACGGCTAATAAATGAATATAAAAAGATACTCCCTTTACTTGAACAAACATCCTCATCTATTCATCAGCGAACATTGGCAAATTTTATGAATGAAGGATATTGGTACTCACACTTAAGGAAGATGAAAGCTTTGTATAAACGTAAAATGAATCTATTAAATAAGGAATTATCAAAGCATTTTAAGGAATATGTCAAGATTAAAGGTGGTAGCTCCGGTATTTTCGTTATTATTGAAGTGAAAACAAAATTGAGTGAAAAAATGCTAATTGAAAGAGCACATGATCACGGTATTATAGTTTATCCTTGCTCAAAATATTTCTCGGAATATTTACCAGAATATCCTCATATTCAACTTGGATTTGGTAATTTATGCGAAGAAGAGATAATAAAAGGAGTCTCTCAATTAGCAAAAATTTGGTTCTAATAGGAAAAGAGATAGAATAATTAATCAATGAATGATTTTATTTAATTATTAATAGAAATCCCTTTAGTATTTTGAATTTTTTTACACTAAGTGATATTTTATTTTTTTATGCATAAAAAAAGACACCTTTAAGGTGTCTTCCTCCAAATTAATAACTGCATGTTATATCATAAACTTTCTCAATAATTATTAATTTAATCTTTACTTTTAAATATATCCTTTTAACATATTTTTTGAGAAACGATTTGGATATAGAGCAATAAGCATTTCATATGGACTTCCTTTCCAATAGCATTTTAATGGCGTCCATAATTTTTGTTTTATTAGCCATTTTTGATTAAATACTTTTAATAGCTGTTTTTCACCCAATTTTTCTTTCTCTTCAATAGTCCACCTTAACGCCTCTAATGCTTTACGTTTAGACCAATATCCAACAGGAGTAACTCTAAATTCCCATTCTTTAAAACGCTCTCTATATAAATCATTAATCATTCTAAACGGACTATTCCCCCAAATCATTTGACATGCTGATGCTAATCCATGGGTCTTTAACCATTTTATATTGTATATATCAAGCAATTGTTTAGGGGTTAATCTCTCTTTTTCTTCAATGGTCCATTTCAATGCTTCTAATGCTTTTTCTTTAGTCCAGAAGTTATTAGGGGTCATGCCAAATTCCCATTCTTTAAAACGACCTGGATAAAGATCATTAATCATTGCATACGGGCTACTATTCCAATACATAGCCAGAGGTGCACTAAGCTTATTTTTTTTCAACCATTTTTTCCCGTATAATCCTAAGAGCATTTCTTTTGAAAGACCCTCTTTTTCCTCAATAATCCATTTCAAAATTGCTAATGCTTTTTCTTTAGTCCAAAAATTCAAAGGAGTCATACCAAATTCCCATTCTTTGAACTGATTTGGATACAAATCATTAATCGCTTTAAAAGGGCTATTTTCATACCTATGTTTGAGTAATCCTCGTAGCCTATACTTTACAAGTAATTTTGTGTTCCACTTTTTTCTT
>NZ_JAKUDW010000069.1:0-27824 GCF_022662595.1 Bacillus cereus group sp. BfR-BA-01524
CTTTAAATATTTCTCCAATTGCCCCAAGAGTACCAAGTGTTTCAATTGCATTAGACGGAATAAAGACTTTATTTGCTGGTCCTTTTGCAACTTCAGCTAATGATTCGAATGATTTGTAAGCAAGTATGCGCTCATCCAAATTCGCTTCACGAAGCAATCCAATACGATTTTGTTCTGCTTTTGCGATTTCTTCAATTGCTCGCGCTTCCCCTTGTGCCTCTAATTCTTTTGCTTCTCTTATACCTTCGGCTTCGCGAATACGCGCTTCTTTATCCCCTTCAGCCATCAAGATTTTACTTTGCTTTTCCCCTTCAGCACGAAGAACTTTATCTTGTTTTGCTGCTTCAGCTTCTAAAATAATTGCACGTTTATTACGCTCAGCCTTCATTTGTTTTTCCATTGATGCTTGCACATCTTTTGGCGGGTTAATATCAACAACTTCGACACGTTCAATACGTACGCCCCATTTTTCTGTTGCTTCATCAAGCGCTAAGCGGATTTCTGTTGAAATTTTTTCACGACCAGATAACGTTTCATCCAGTTCCATTTTACCGATGATTTGACGCATCGTTGCTGAAGTAATATTACGCACACCATATTCATAGTTTGAAATACCATATGTCGCAAGTTCTGGTTCAACAATTTGATAGAAAATAATTGTATCTATTTCTACTTGAACATTATCTTTCGTAATTACCTTTTGCGGTGGTACATTCGTTTGTTGAATACGTAAGTCGTGATATACACGAACGCGATCCACAATCGGGATTAAAATATTTAATCCTGGGTGCATTATACGTTGAAACTTACCAAATCTTTCAACAACCCCAACTTTTTGCTGAGGAATAATTTTAATTGTTAATGCGATAAATGTAACTACAATTAGCGCGAATATAATCGTTAACGTTAATGCTACCATATTTATTCACTCTCCTTTTTCACTTGTAATATAGTACTATGCCTCTTTATAACAACGACTCTTTCTCCAGCATCAATTGAAGAATCTGCAATAGCTGTCCAAGTATCTCCATCCACCTTCACAATACCATTCGCTTCATTTGTAATCGCTTGCATAACAATCCCTTTTTTACCAACAAGCATATCTACTGTATCAGTAAAACCTTTTGCTTCTCGAAAGTTTTTTGAAATTCTTTTCGTAAAGAATGTCAAAGTTAAACTTACAATTGCCCCAACAGTAACTTGTAACAGTAGTGCATCAGGAGCAAACAAAGCAATAAGACCTCCGACAACAGCTCCAATTCCAAGCCAAAGCATGTAAAACGTAATCGACAACATTTCTGCAATAAATAAAATACCAGCTATTATAAACCAAATTACCCAAGCAGCCATATGCAACCCTCACTTTCTTTCTCATTTTCTATATGTATATGAAGAAAAGAATGGTTTATCCGCCCTTTCTTACACTTGGGCGTTTGCTACAAGCTATTGTACATATTCACTGTTACAATGGATTATTAATATAATACTATATCAATATATTCTTCATTATACATGAAAATTCCTTTCAAAAAGTGACAAAAAATTAAATTCTTTAAAAATTTTAATTTTTAAATTACAATTATTCTAATTACTAAATACTATTTTTTTTATAGAGGTGGTATTCTTATTGAAAAACCTGTCACTAACCTACTATTTAGGTTGCAAAATATGCATTACTCTCGCTGACATCGTATATGTAATGATTATTACAACTCATATTTATATAGCCACTAAATCAGCTACTATTACTGCTCTTTTTCCATTATTACAAGTTATCACAAATCTAATTGCTAACATCTCTGCACCGCTTATGATAAATCGTTTTCCACCTTATACGTTGTTATATACGCTACAATGGCTAAAAACAGTCTTTTTACTATTATTAATGATTTTGTTCCCGGTCTTATCCACAAACATTATAGCTCTATTAACTTTTATTTTTTTCATTTCATTATGTAGTGGGTGGAGTGCTCCATTATTATACGGCATTCTTCCGCGCCTTACACCGAAAGAAAAATTAGTAAAAGTAAATAGTATCTTTTCCTTTTCAACACAAATTGTGCAAACCGTTGCTTATTCATTTACGAGTGTTATCGTTCTTCTCATTGGCGCTACTTCTACACTCATGATTAATAACATTTTGATGATTTTCGGATGCATTGCATTACATTTTTCATTACGTACCATACATACTGAACGAATAGCAGATCCTCCCTCTTCAAAAAGTACTATTTTATTGGAAGGTTGGAAACTCTTATTTCAAAATCCTTCTCTCCGTACCGTTACATATATGGACTTAATTGAAACTTTCGCAGGGACAATATGGATTGGTGCTATTACGATGGCATATGTTACGACTATCCTTCATAAAGGCGAGGAATGGTGGGGATATATTAATACAAGTTATTATGTTGGCACGTTAATCGGTGGTCTATTGGCATGGAAAATGAGTTCCTATATTCAAAACAATTTAATACGCACCATGTCGATAGGCTCTCTTATGTTTAGCATTCTTACATTTTTATATGGTATGACGAGCAGCGGATTTATTGCGCTTTTCCTATGTGTTCTAATGGGACCATGTTATCAAATTAGAGATATTTCTCAAACGACAGTTTTACAATCAAGTGTCGCCCCTTCTTTATTATCAAAAATGTATACAGCACATGGTGCCCTTCTTTCAACAGCTTCTGGTCTTTCTATGCTTAGCGTTGGCATTATTACTGATATGTTCGGTGTTCGTACAATTTATATCATCGCTTCTATTCTTATTTTATGTTCCGCTTGTTTATCTTTTAGTTTATTAAAATATCATAAAACAGAGCAGAACGATATTTCACTTTAATCACTAAAACAAAAAGGACAGGCATTCCCTGTCCTTTTTGTTTATTCTATTCATGACAAGTTTGGGATTTTTCTATGTTTTGTCGCCTGTTCAAAAGCGTAAGCTAGCTTAATTAATATCCCTTCACTAAAGGCAGTACTTGTAATCGTAATTCCAAAAGGTCTCCCGCTTTCCATATACCCAGCTGGTATTGCTATAGACGGATAACCCGCTTTCGCACATATAGTAGAACCTATATAGGAAGGAAACAGTATCGCATCAAGATTATATTTTTCCAATGCAAAATCAATGCCTTGTTCTTGAGAAAAATATATATCCTCTAATCTCGCATTTAAATATTCTGGATTTCGTAACGTATTAGGAAAATCTTTTCTTCCCTCTAACTTAGTTTGTCCATATTTTAAAGCTCTTTCTGCTATGTTTTTATTAAACTCCATTAACTCCGAAATAGAATGTACCGGAATAATAGAACGTAATTTAGAAAGATAGTTATCTAAACTATGCTTCAGTTCATAAAGCGGAACTCCCCAACTCCATTCTCTATGAAAAGAAGGAATATCAATATTTTCTACTACTGTCGCTCCTTCATTACGTAATACTTGGATCGTTTCTTTAAATAATTTTTCATCGTACTCACCATTTTCGTAATAATCTTTTGGTGCATCGTTAAACACACCAATTTTCGCTCCATTTAAACCATTAGCAGCCAGGTAAGATGTATAATCCTGATATCACTTTTATGAGTTGCTACATCTTTCTCATCCACTCCAGTTAAGCTCCCTAGTAAAATAATGGCATCTGTTACTGTTCTAGCAAATGGTCCAGCTGTATCTTGCGAATAAGTGAATGGAATAATTCCTCTACGACTAATTAAACCGACAGTCGGTTTAATGCCAACTACAGAGTTTTGAACAGCCGGACTCAAAATAGAAGCGTCTGTTTCTGTCCCAATAGATACTACTGTAAAGTTAGCAGCAACTGCTATCGCAGAGCCTGTGCTTGAGCCACCAACAAACATGTCATCCTTACCTGTTCCGTATGGATTGATTGTTTGACCACCTCTTGCACTATATCCAGCCCACATTTCAAAAGACATTGCATTTGCTAATTCTGTCATATTTGTTTTTCCTATTATTACTGCTCCGGCTTCTCGTAATTTTGTAACGAGAAATGCATCTTCACTACTTATATTTTGTTCTAGAGCAATCGTACCTGCACTTGTATGCATGGAGTCATTCGTTTCAATATTGTCTTTAAGCAAAACAGGTATACCATGTAATGGACCCCTTATACCTTTTGTCTTTCTTTCATAATCTAACGCTTCTGCAATAAAAATAGCATCTGGATTGATTTCTAAAATAGAATTAATTTCCGGTCCGTCTTGGTCATACTTTGCGATTCTATGAAGATAATACATCACTAATTCCTTTGAAGTTAACTGCCCAGATTCCATTTCGGTTTGTATATCATGAATTGTTAATTCTTTTTTTAATACTGGATTAAACTGAATCTCCATTTATATTCTCCCTTATAGCAACTTTTTTGCGTATACCCCTTACTTTTTCATCTTTTCACCCCAACTATTCCAAACTAATATTCCTTTAAAGAAATTCAATTTATCTATTCAAAAAGCCTTTAATTTCCCGAAAAATAAAAAGAGTCTGAAACGAGTGAACTTTCGCTTCAGACTCTTTTATTACTTTACATATATCTCATCTAATAAGTGTAAAAACTCTCCTTGTTTCCCTGCTAATTCAGGGCATTTTGCAATATTAACCCATTCGTAGCTAAACGCTAAACCTTGATCTTTCTCACCAGCACTTACTATATGCTCCCATGTATCTTTTACATCAGTTAGTAAAGTTACATGAAAAAAGTGACGTTTTTCATATTCCTGTTTTTCCTTCACATGTATAATGTAATCTGCTAGGAAACGCTCTATGCATAAATGGCGCAATCCGGATTCTTCCTGTACTTCACGCAATATAGCAGCTTCTAGCGTTTCACCTTCATCAACCGTTCCCCCTGGCACTTGAATACCAGCTTCATGTATATCACGATGTTTAAAAACAAGTAATTGCATAACCCCCTCTTTTTCTCTTGTAATATATGCATATACTTTTTTCTTATATAACATCGTCATTGTACGTCTCTCCCCTCAATTGTTCAATCTGTTACTTCTTCAAGCGTCAGTTGATTATCATACAAATATGTAGCTTGTGGATTTCCCACATACCTTACGTGCCACGGTTCATACCGATAGCCCGTAATCGTTTCTTTCGCTTTTGTGTATCGAATCACAAAACCAAATTTATGGGCATTTTCAGAAAGCCACTGACCTTCTTTCGTCTCCCCAAAAACCGTCTCTAACTGAAATTTAGCAGATTGAGACGTAATATCCATAGCTAGTCCAGTTTGATGCTCACTTGTGCCAGGAACCGCACTAGACATTGCTGTTTTTGCTTCCCCGTCTTGTTTTTTATACATCGTATTTAATGCTTTTTGTCGATCAAAAGATCTAAATCCAGAAACTGCAAAAAGGAAAATACGCTCGTTGTCAGCCTGCTGAAACATATCCTCAAGCGCCCTCGCTGCCTCTTTTCTCATCTTTTTCTTTTCTTGATCACCTTCACTAGAGTAGCGCACTTTCGGAATAACTAAATCTGGCGGTCTATACCCATCTGGTAAACGCCTACTTTTATTCACAAGTACAAGCATTGAATTTGGATTATTAATTACCGCAATATCCCCATCCATATTAGCAATCGTTTCTTTCGCTTTCGGAAATATGTTATTTACACTTACTTCTCGCGCCTGCTTATCCTTATACATTTTATAATTAATTCCTGCTACTCCAACAATAAGTATCACCGCTACGATACCAAGTAGTGCCCATCTTTTTTTCATATAACGACCTCTTATTTTAATAATTTGGCCATTTCATACTCATCGATGCCCTTTCCATCGATAATAAGAGCAGCTTTTTTGACACCTTCTTTCTCAAATCCAGCTTTTTTATATAGTGCCTGAGCTCTTGTATTGTGGGCCATTACTGTTAATTCTAAACGCCATACATCATGTAATTTTGCCCACTTCTCAACCTCTTTAAACAATCTCGTCCCAATACCTCGCCCGTTATACTCTTGCAAAATACCAATTACAATGGTTGCCACATGCCTCTTTCTTTGAATGTTATTTCCATTCACTAATATAAAACCTACTATCCTCTCATCTTCAACTGCTACAAATATTGTTGCATATTCATTTTCTATAAATCGCTGGATCATTTTTTCTTGTTGCTCAGCTGTAGTTTTCCTTTCTCCTGGTTCATATAACATAAACTTCGTTTCTTCATCTAATTGCTTACTTAATTGCAAAAATGATGCTGCATCTTCTACTTTGATCTCCCTAATCACCTAAATCACCCTATCAATTTCATATTATAAAAATTTTCCTTGTAAAAAGATTTTCTCTGCCATTTCAAAAATCCCTTTCTAATTCTCCTATTATAATTAGACAAATTTCGATATTGCTATAATAATTATTAATCATGTCCATTTTGTGACATCTTGCTATCCACATTTCAAACCAACACAAAAAACGTAAGTATTACACTTACGCTTTTCCAAGATTGAAGTGAGCTAATAATTATCGATAGATACCCTGGCTAATTCAAGTTTCACTTTATCCATTCACTTTTTCTGCCTGCCAAAAATATTCACCAAATGCTTTAGCAAGTGCATCAATTGATCGATTTAGTTCTTCCTCTGTATTATCTACACCGCCAGCTTCAATTAATATCGCTTGTCCTGATAAATCTTGATTATATATTCCATTTCCTGTTTGGAACCCTTTTTGAATGACACCACGACTTACTCCTGGATATTTCTTATTAATCGCCTCATGTAAGGCGGTTGCTAATTGTAAGTTTTTTTCATAGTTTTTGTTGCCTTTCCCTACTACAAATGCAAGCTTCGCATATGATTTATCTCCAATTGTTTTTGTCGTGACATTCTTCCGAGCACTATCACGATGCAAATCAAAAAAGTATTGAAGATCTTTATTGCCAGCCATAGCTTGCTGCACAATTTCTCGAGACATCTTATACGAACTATTACTGTTTAAACCTTTACTTATTAACTTTTGACCAACATCACTCTTATCGTTAGTAGCTCCAATTCCTTCACCTTCTAGTTGTTCACGGAAACGATCTCCTAATATAGAAATATTCGATACAGAACTTGTTGCTTTATTCGGATCTGGGTCATTCGTTAAGTTAAGTAAAGGTAAATAAGATTCCCAGCTATGTGTATGATAAATAAACGCAACTTGTCTTTTCCCGGTCGTTTGGGACGGCTGTTTTTTCTCTTTATTCGTATCTTGTTTAGGTGCTTGTCCAGTTCCACTAGTCCGTTCTTTCACTACTTCTTCAAGAGGTACACTCGATTCTATCGGTAAGTTAGAATAGTTTGTCCCCTCACCCGCAATAACAATTTCTGTATCGTACTTACCAAACCCGGGAAGCTCTTTCCCGACAAAACTGCGTACATCATTAAAGCGAATATTTGTAGCCATAGAAAAGAGAAAAGAAGAAATTGAAAAATCTTGATTCAAATTTCGATACTCCTGTGTAAAATAATGATTCTCTTTTCCAAGTACGTACATGTAACCATTCATCGATAACTCATTTAACCAATTATATAAATACGTTGACTTCGTCTCTTTCATAGAGGTTACCATCATACTAATAAGAAAAAAAGTCGCTAGCACTGTAGTAATAACAAATAAAACTAACTTACGCATACTTGTAAACTTCATAAAAAAAAAGCCCCGATTCATACTATCACCTCTCTATTTCAAGTTATGTACAAGCCCTAGAGAATAGACCGTTAAAATTTCGGCTATATTGTTAATGAGGTGAAATGAATTGAAGCTATTAATAGGAATATTACCAATCGCTCTATCATTCATTTTTTATTTGTCCGCTAAGCATCCAAAAGTCTCTATTGTGCTACATATTTCTGCGTACTTGGCACTGTATGTACTCGGTACAATTATTTCCATTAATATATACGATGTTTTAATACAAGATTTAGTTTTCATGACGAGCATTCATGGGATTTTACTGAATCCACTTTTCCTTATTGCAGGAGCGTATATAGGAACATACACGTTGTACCTACTTATGTCTCACATTATTATAAAAATAAAAAATGGAGCGTAATGAAATGCAACCACCATTTATCTGTCATACATGCAAAAAAAGAATTGTGAGAAAGAAAGATCTTATTACCGCCACATGGTACTTCCGCTTTTATTTATTTCACAGTGATTGTTTTAAACGACAGCAAGTGTTCATCTCACGATTTATCCCTGTGAATACACTTTTCAATTTCTTTCTTATTATGTATGGACTTATTTTTGGCAGCATTCTTATGATTACAGAACCATCTATTATTTGGCTGATTTTCTTATTTCCCATTTTTTATCGGTTTCTTTCTTATTATTATATTGAACGTTTTTTCTCTACATATCGTGCAGACTGACCTCTCGGAATACTTAAACATTCCCACTCATTTTCTTTTAACATCTTCCCAATGTAAATAATCTGACCAATATGCAATGCATAATGAGAAATTTGCCTTTCAATTGATTGCATGACAGTATGTGCTTCACCGCGAATGTATACCGTCTTCAATAAGTGCTCCGGCGCTAAAGTATTCATCGTATTAAAAACACATTTCCATCCTTCTTGCCAAGCTATAAGGGCTTCTTCTTTTGAATGATAGCATCCCTCAAATTCACCATCTCGATTACGATCGGTTTTTTCACCATCAGACGTTAAAAAATCCGTCCATCTAGAACGCATATTACCGTGCAGATGCTTTATAATAATCGCTATACTATTTGTTTCTTCATGAGAAGACCATTGTATTTGTTCATATGATAATTGAGAAAGTGCCCGTTCCCCTTGCTTCTTTGTTGCTTTAAAGTTCGAAATCGCACATTGTAAATATTCTCGTCCGATATCCATATTAGCCCCTACCTTCACCCTAGCTAATTTTTGTTCCATTTGGCAATTCCATATTAGGCTGAAGTAACACAACATCATCAGCTTCAGGAACGCCGCCAAGCACAAGCACTTCTGATTTGAATCCAGCTATACGCTTCGGTGGAAAGTTTACAACAGCAACAATTTGTTGACCGACTAAATCTTCTAGACTATACCTTTTCGTAATTTGAGCACTTGACTGCTTTATTCCAATTTCCCCAAAATCAATTGCTAGTTTAATCGCTGGAACTCTCGCTTCTTTAAATTCCTCTGCATGTATTACAGTTCCAATTCGCAAATCCAAGTTTAAAAAATCTTCAAAATTAGCCATTTTATCATTCCTCCCAATTATTACTTAGACAAAATACAAAAATCCCCTTCAAAAAAAGAAAGGCGCCTAAGCACCTTTCTTTTGTAATTCACTTGATTCATTTGATTTATAGAAGAAGAAACCGAGAATCCCACCAATACATGATGGAATTAACCATCCAATTCCTTCGTTATATAACGGTAACATTTGTAGTACATTAGAAATCGCGTCAATTTTAATTTTCGCACTTTCTAAACCGTTAAAGAAACTAATTAACAATGCACCTAAAATAGCTCCAATATAAATTGTATTACGCTTCCCAATCCACTTATGGAAATACGAAAGTACAATTAATACAATTGCAACGGGATAAATGATCATTAACACAGGTAATGTTACTGCGATTAATTGTGTTAAACCTAGGTTAGATACAATTAAACTAAATACACATACCATTGTTACAATCGTTTTATGCGAAAGTTTTGGGAATAAGTTTGTAAAGAAACCCGCACACGCAGATGTTAACCCAACAGAAGTGGTTAAACAAGCGAGTATAATAACAAGCCCTAATAAAATTTTACCACTCGTCCCATATAGCTCATTTACAACATTCGTTAAAATAAGACCACCGTTTTCTGAGACACCAAGTGATGTACTTGTTGAACCAAGATAAGCAAGTGATAAATAGATTAACGTTAAACCAAGTACAGCAATAATACCTGATACTACTGTTATTTTTGCAATTTGGCTACTCTCTTTTATCCCTTTAGAGCGAATAACTTGTACAACGACAATTCCAAATACGAGAGCACTAATTGCATCCATCGTTAAATACCCTTGAATAAATCCACCAAAGAAAGCATTCTCTTGGTAAGCAGCTAACGGCGCAGCCGGCTCTCCAATTGGATCAATAATTGCCTTTCCGACAATAACAGCAACAATTAATACTAATAATGGAGTAAGAAACTTCCCAAACCAATCCACTAATTTAGATGGATTTAATGATAAATACCACGTTATTCCGAAGAAAACTATCGTGAAAAGAAATAGCATGTACCACTCTGAAACCATTGCGTCTGATAAAAACGGCTTCATACCCATTTCAAACGAAACAGCTCCAGTACGCGGAATCGCGAAAAATGGTCCAATTGCTAAATAACTAATCAATGGGAAAATAAACGCAAATATAGGGTGGACTCTAGAAGATAGCGCTTTCAAGTCCCCCTCTACAAACGCGACAGCTGTTACAGCTAGTAGGGGTAATCCGACTCCCGTTACAAGGAATCCTATTGTAGCAATCCAAACATTCTCTCCTGCTTGTTGACCTAAAACTGGCGGGAAAATTAAATTTCCTGCTCCTAAAAATAATGCAAATAGCATTAAACCAATTGCTACCGTATCACCTGGCCTTAAACGTCCCTTCATGCTCTTCATTTGCATAGCACTTTTTCATTGTTTATCTCTATATTTTACAATATGCTATGCATCCTCCTCTCTGCTCAAGATGATAAAATATGCCCCTTACAAAGCAGTGTCTTTCTCCATAATTTCTCCATTCCCCTTATTTTTACTCTAATCATTAATACAATTGTTATTTTTGAATTTTGAGTTTTTTGAATTTTTAAATCATTAGAGTGTTATTACGTGGAGTATAGTCGTCAGACCTCTTTGTTTTTATCACACATATAGTAACATATTTAGTTACAAAATAAAAACATATTTTCAAATTGATTTTTTTGAAAATCGAAATTATCTACATTTTTTATTCTCTTACACAAATATTGTTATAATCTCACCTATTACCCTGTCGTTATTTTAAAATAACTTTATACACGTAACATAACAAAAGCCATCCAAGATAATTAGATGGCTTTTGTATGTTACTCTACCGTTTCAACTTCACGTGGATTTTTCATCTCTTCCACATATACAACTCTAAATCCATGATCTTCTAAATCTTTCAATAATGTCTCTAATTCACCGTCGTTAAACTCTTCTCCTAATGTAAACATAATTCTACGAACTAATAAGGCATCATTATCAAAAGTCATCAAACTTTGAATACCAGTGTATTTCTTTAAAACTGTCGATAACTTTTGGATTGCTCCATTATAGTCTTGCGTTCCAATCATGACAGAGTATTTACTAGAGTGAACGCCCCATGCATCCTCTAATAACTCAAAAACTTTTTTATGCGTTAAAATTCCAAGGAAAACCCCTTTTTCGTCAACTACTGATAAATAAGGCAGTTTTTTTATTGTAAAAAATACTTTAAAGAAAGAAGAATCTTCTCTCACAAACCCTTCTTTATCGTTTAATAATTGCATTACACTCTCGTCAAGTGATCCTTTATATTCTAAAATATCTACTTTATATATATTTCCTAAAAATTTCTCTTTTTTTTCATCTAAAACTGGTACACAACGATACCCCGTTTTATTTAAATGCTCTAACGCTTCCCCTATCGTAATCGAACTTGAGCACAGTAAAACTTCCCTTTTCGGCACGTAATTCCCTTTAATCCTCATAAAAAGCCTCCTTATGTTAAAATACTTTCTGTGCCATAACTATATTATATTTTCAGAAAAAAATAAATGATTTATTTTATTTTTCTGAAAATTATTCATTTTCTTGTCATAATTTATTCATGAATCCTTCACTTGCACTTTCTTCAGCATCCAAAACCCTCCTTTTGAATTCTGAATCACTTCAATGTATCATTGTACGGACCTAATTGTTTTTTAGAAAAGTAATGATTTGTCTCCTTACTTTTCATTAACATATTTCCTTTTATAATTAAAAAATAGGTAGCTATTAGAAAGTAGATCCCCCCAAATAACCAATCCAAATTTGTAGCCAGATTGTGTAAAAGAATATATCTCATATATACATAACCAATTGGAACATGTAGTAATACAACCGCACCTAATCCCGGATTATATATTGTTTTAGCTTTTATATTCGCAAAAATACCATGCCATATGAATTGAAAAAATCCCATTAAAATAGGTGCCAACCCAAGCCATATTATATTTTGAAAGAAAACCGGGAGTAAATAAAAAACATACGCAATCAAAATATTTATTACCATAGCAGATTGCGTATTTAATGGATAGCGATCTGGTATATCACTTTTAAATATAACTACATTAAACAGACCAGCAAAATAACCTGGCCAACGATACTCTTCAAATTGATGCACTAAAATGGCCACAAAACTTAACCCTAACAGTACTTTTATTTCACTCATTTCTCCCAAATTCGCGACTAAACAAACAACGACAACAATAGCAACAACTAACCCTATATCACACCAATGCTTTCTAAAGAAACTAGCCACCTCTATCACCCACTATCTCAATTTTTATAAAAATAGCGTTCAAATAGGAAATCAATCTGTTTTTCTACAGATGGTACTTTTATATCTGCCCCTGATTCGAGAATTGGCATCATTAATGTAGGAAGAAAAATGGATCCAAATATTTGCACCGTCATCATCATTAAAATTTCCTGATCCGTTTCATTTGTTATCTCGCTCAAAATATTCTTCACTTTACTGAAACCTAGCCTCTTCAAAAAATTCCCATATTCGTATTGAGATATAAATACCGTAGTTCCCATTGCAATAATCTTCCTAACTAACTCCGGATATTGCCGAATTACTAGTACATAATCCAATAAGAATATTTTTAATCTTTCTTTTGCTGGCACTGTAATATTATCCAAAATAGAAAAAGTGCCTTGAAAGCTAATTAATAAAACTCTAATCGTCTCACTAATCAACTTTTCTTTTGAACCAAAATGGTAATTTACAAGCGCGATATTTACATCTGACAATGCTGCAATTTTTCTTATCGTTACCCTTTCAAAACCTTCTTTTTTAATTAATTCCAATGTTGTATTTAAAATCTTTTCTTTTGTAGATACGTTTTCATTTCCCACCAATTTATCTCTCCCTCTAGAATTTATCAGTTAAACAACGATTTAAACATTGTTTAACTTTATGGTATCACTTTCCAATTTTAAAAATCTATTTAATCCTTTCGACATTTTCCTACATTCTCTTCATCCCATACAAAAAGCGTGAAAATACAAAACTGTTCACGCTTTTTGTATTTGTACTTTTACATACCAGCTTCTGCTTTATATTCCACACATAAAATAAATTTCTAAATACAATTTAAAATTATCCATATGCCAATACATGAAGAAAAAAATATTGTAACTTGCTCTAAAAACGGCTAAAATAAGAATAAGAATTTTCTGAATATTCTAAGAGTAGGTGGTTATATGTCCTTATTACGCTCACATATATGCAAATTTATAATTGGTGTTATTGTTATTTTTGCCATAAGTCCTATTCCAGCTCTTTTTATTACACACAATTACTCTTATCAAAATGGATTTATTAGCATTTTTCAAAACTTCGCACAGCTTTCTTCTATATCAATTCCAAAGGTTGATTGGATGCATGAATCTATCTTTTTCTCAGCAAATCAAATGATACATACTTCTAATCATTCAACACCATTATTCCCTTACATATGGGAAATATATTTTATATCGATTGTTCGTTTTACTTTTACCCTTGCGATCGGATTTTTCATAAGTTTGGGTATCGGCCATTTATTTTTCAAAGTACCTAACTCGTTTAAAAAGTTTACTACTGTATTGAATTGGATACCTTACTCTTTTTGCACTGTAGTATTACAATGTTCAGTCTTATTACTACTTCTATACGTCGCACAATTTATAAACCTTCCTTACTACTCATCTTTTATCATCGTATGTAGTACTTCCATGATTATCGTTATGCAAGCAGTAAAAAAATGGATTCCTTTCTTGAAAAACACAAATGAATATGAAATAAAACATGATTCTTTTCTTGTGGATACATTGTTTTTGGCGCTTACTTCGAATCATAAATCAATTTTAGGTTCCATTATTCTTTCATTCGTTTTTATGGAATGCGTTTTTCATGCAAGTGGACTGTTACAATTTATCGTTCAATTTGGCGGAAATTCACCCATAATTGTTACAATCGGCTTATTACTACTCTATATCCCATATAGCATACTTTCTTTCCTTCAAACACTATGGACCACAAACTACTCCAAGCAACAGTCATACACTTTAACGAGAAGTGTTCCAAAACCTTAATTGAAATAACCCTCTATAATCTAAAAGTAGGGGGTTATTCCTTTTGTATAGCGGACAAAATAACAGCAAATTCAAAAACTATTACAGAAACATACCAATATTTACCCTTTTCCTTTGACTATTCTTTTCATTTGGATTTATTATAAAAGTATAACATAATTGCAGGAGGTGACATCTTTATTCCAAACTTTGGAATGGAGAACACACTTGGACATATTAAATATTTTTCTCATCTTTGTACTTATTCTTATTTCTGGCTTTTTCGTTGCATCAGAATTCGCTGTTGTAAAAGTACGAAAAAGTCGAATTGACCAACTTGCAAATGAAGGTAATAAACAAGCTTTAGCTGCAAGAAGTGTCCTATCTAATTTAGATGTTTATTTATCAGCTTGTCAGCTCGGAATTACGATTACTTCTTTAGGGCTTGGTTGGCTTGGTGAACCGACTGTGGAACATATACTACGACCGCTCTTTGAAAAAATTAATATTACTGGAACAATGGCTAACACTTTATCTTTTGTTATTGCTTTTAGTGTTATTACATTTTTCCACGTTGTATTAGGTGAGTTAGTTCCAAAGTCTTTCGCAATTCAAAAAGCAGAAGCAATCACACTCAAATTTGCAAAACCACTTATTTTATTTGATAAAATTATGTATCCATTTATTTGGTTACTCAATAGTGCAGCTATATTTTTCACAAAACTACTCGGATTAGAACCTGCCAAAGAAAATGAACTTGCTCATTCTGAAGAGGAATTGCGACTCATTTTAGGTGAAAGTTTTAAAAGCGGTGAAATAAACCAAACCGAATATAAATATGTAAATAACATTTTTGAATTTGATGATCGAGTTGCGAAAGAAATTATGGTTCCTCGTACCGAAATGATTTGCTTATCTACTGAAAATACGTTAGAAGAAAATATGGATATCGTCGCAACTGAAAAATATACACGCTATCCAATCATTGAAAAAGATAAAGATGATATCATCGGGATGATCAATACGAAAGAAGTATTCCATGATCAAACGAAAGGTATTTATAAACCACTTGAATCTTATATACATCCTGTTTTAACAGTATTTGAAACAGTTCCAATTCGTAAAACGTTAGTCCATCTTCAAAAAAATCGCGTTCAGATGGCAATCGTTATGGATGAATATGGTGGCACTGCCGGACTTTTAACGATGGAAGATATTCTTGAAGAAATCATTGGAGAAATTCAAGATGAATTCGATGCGGATGAATCACCTATGATTGAAAAGCGTACACCTAAGCTTACTGTTTTAGATGGAAAGGTGCTCATTTCTGAAGTAAATGATATGTTTGGCCTACATATTGATGATAGTGATTTAGATACAATTGGAGGATGGCTTCTCTCTCAAGCAGTTGACTTAAATATTGAAGCTGGTTATTCCATTGAATATGCTGGTTTTCAATTTAAAGTATTAGAACTTGATGGACATCAAGTCAAAAAAGTTGCTGTACATAAACTAGATATTAAAAAGGAGCTATAAAGTGACTGTTTTATTAACAATTTGTATCATTGCCTGTTTCGTTGTTTCATTTCTCGCCTTTATTTATCCCATTATCCCTGGCATACTAGCTGTCTGGGCTGGATATTTAATTTACCATTTCGGTATAAATGGAGGAGAATTAACAACTTCTTTTTGGATTATTCAAGGCATTTTCACTCTTTTCATTTTCGTTGCTGATTTTATTGCAAATGGATATTTCTTAAAAAAATACGGTAGTTCTAAATGGGGCGAACGTGTCGGAATGATTTCTATCATTGTCGGATCGTTCTTCTTCCCACCATTCGGACTTATTATCATACCGTTCTTGTCAGTATTTATAACAGAACTAGTGCATAAAAAAGCGCCAAAAGATGCCTTTCTAGTTGGAGTCGCTACTGTAGTTGGTTTTTTAAGCAGTACAGTAGCGAAAGCAATTCTCCAAATCATTATGATTGTCATCTTCTTGTGTTATATCATCTTTTAACCATCCCGACTTCGGGATGGTTTTTTAATATGCAATACCTACTCGACTATTTTCATATATGTTTTTCTTACATAGATCCCATGCAAAGTGTGCTGTATCACCCACTGTAATTTTTGATCCACCTTCTGGCAATATATCTTTTTCAGTTCGATATACCTCTGTCGCCTCACCGTCTATTAAATGTGTCGGACAAACAACTGTCCAACATAAATTATTACTATTACTTAGTACCTTATATGCAGCCAAATGATCTTCTGCTGCTGTTGTCGTTTTCCTTTTTGATTCCGTTGATTGAAAACGATATAAATTTAGATCCGTTCTTGCTTGTAAAATACCAGCTGTTCCTATTGTTATGATCTTATGAATCCCTTCTTCTTCCATTTGGTTAATAATTTGTGGCATACTCTTCGCTAATGTTCCATTTTGATCCGTTCCAAGTGCACTAATTACTATATCGCTTCCTTCTATCGCTTTTTTTATATCATTTTCGTTCAGTACATTACCTTCTATCACTCGTAACCTTTCATGTTGTATTTCTATTCTATTTAAATCACGCGCTAATGCAGTCACTTCAGCTGAATCCTTTAATGCTAAATTAATTATGTTTGAACCTACTCGTCCTGTTGCTCCCAATATACATACTTTCATTTGTTTTCCCCCTCTTTCATTCTCTTTCTATTTTTCAATATTATCAATCAATTTACAACAAAAAAGCTTCCTCATATATGAGAGGAAGCTTTATTATTACTTTATTTCTTCTCTTTAGAATCAGTAGACTTCTCGGTTCCGCTTGTTTCTTTATCCTTTTTGTCCTCTTGTTGTGTTGTTGTGTCGTCTTCTTTCTTCTTGTCCTCACCTTTACTACAACCTACCATTAATAAAGAACTTGCAAGTGCCATAGCAGTTAATGATTTAACCCATTTGTTCATTTGCGTTTCCTCCCTGTGATAGAATATGTACAACCTCATATTACTCTCTATTTTTAAAGGAGAGATTGAAAAACAGTAAATATACGGTAAATTTTTGTAAATTTTCTGATAACAAAACCTAATTTAAATTTATATATTTCATTTCCAATCGATACACAATAAAACTAGTTTTTTTCTCTAAATGGACATAAAAAAACTAAGGCGCATACCATTCCGCCTTAGTTTCTCATGCAAACTTTTCATTTTCATTTTCATATAGATGTGTAATCTTATATTCCTTCTTCATAACATATTGCCACACACTATAAGCGTAACGGTTCATTTTCAGGAAACAATTTTCCAAAAATGAGCGGAACTCCGGATTAGCAACTTCCACTGCAACTTGAGCAAACTTTAGAGCTAATCGTTTTAAGTGCGCAATATAACATGTTGCAATATGAATATCCCCTGTATATTTACTAACTGTTTCCTTTTCCATTTCACGCAAACCAAACTCCGTTGTTTCACAGGTTATATGCTGCACATTCTCTCCTTCTTGAAAATTTACTTGTTCATTATATGCTTGTAACATATATGGTAAATGGTGCTGTAATAGATTTTTTAATTCTTCGTCTCTGACCTTTCCAGCATACTCTCCAACCTTGTATATTAGCATATAACTATATCTCATTAATTCTTTCATACAATCCATGAAAGTGCCTCCCTTCTCTAGGGTCTATATGTTATAAATATGATGCTAAAACATTCGCTATTCTTGCTAAAAACCAATCCCATCTACTAATTTTCTCAAAATCTTCTTCAGAAAATCGTTTTGATTTATGAAAGTCTACCTTTAATCGACTCCATACTTCATCAACAACTGTTTTATCATATATGATACAGTTAGACTCACAATTTAAATAAAAACTTCTATTATCAAAATTCGCTGTCCCAATATCAACAATTTCTCCATCAATGATTGTTACTTTCCCATGAAAAAATCCATTTCGATATTGATAAATCTCCGCTCCAGCATGTAACATATCTTTCAAATATGGATAGGCAGCTTGTTTTAACAATATGGCATCACTTTTAAATGGCACGAGAATTTTCACATTAACACCACGATTTAATGCAGCTTTTAACTCTTTCACCATTTCTTTACTTGGTACAAAATATGGTGTAGCGATAATTAAAGACTTTTTAGCCTTTTTTAAAAGTGCCCCATACTTTTCCCATAAGCCTTTTCCATTTGAAAATAAATATTGATATTTTACATTCCCTAATGTCGGTATACTTTCATGTATAGGCATTTTTTCTCCTGTATCTTCTTTCCAATCTTCGGCGAACTTTCTTTCCATATCCGCTGCACCCTCACCATGGATGCGCACGTGATAATCACGCCATGGCCCAAACTTCGGATCTTGTCCAAGGTACTCCTTCCCGATATTAAAACCACCGACGTATGATACCTTTCCATCTATCGTAACAATACGTCTATGATTTCGTTGATGCAAAGAATAGAAAACATTTTTCAGTTTCGGTTTTTTACTAAATGTAAACTTCACACCGTTTTCCTTTAATCGGCTAATTACCTTTTTCTTCAGCTTATATCCACCTATCCGATCGACTGACAATTTCACTTCTACTCCACTAGATGCTTTTTTCTCTAATAACTGTAAAAACTCTTGGCTTATTTCATCTTTTCCTACAATATAAAAATGGATATATATATACTTTTCTGCTTCGTTTATATCCTCAAATAATTTTCTATATAACTCTTCACCGTTCGTATATAGTTGAAATTCACCTAATCGAACTTGTCCTAATTCATATTCACTAGCCATTTCCTTCCCCATTTCCACATCGATGTTCATCCAAATGAATACACCTATTAAACAAAGGATTATAGCGAAAAAGTGCTTCATGGATAAATTCCTTTCTCCACTTACTGTTATTTCTATATCTTCCCTTTTTTATTACATTATCATTCAAGAAAATATGTCATTGCATGATATATGTCCATATCAAACAATAGCTCATTTGCATATTGTATGTTGTATCTTAAAATAAAAGGAGGAAATAACAATGGGCTTCGCACATGGTAATGGATTTGCGCTATTAGTCGTATTATTTATCCTCTTAATCATCGTCGGTGCTGCTTGCTTCTGCTAAGTAGCTACTGTCATATGATATGTGGATGAAAAAACTATAAAAGCGGACACCTATTTTTAGGTGTCCGCTTTTCATTTTAAAACCATTTCCGCCTGCTATTGTAACTTAAATGGCTAAACATTCATCTCAAAAGGTTAACAATGTAGCTACTTTCTTACTCTCTGCCTTACGTATATGACGCTGTTCTGCACGTAACACAGCAATACGATGTAATTCTTTCTCTTCTTCTGTTTCAGGGATAACACGCGGTACAGGAACTGGATTATTTTCCTTACTAAGTGCCACAAAAGTAACGAATGACGTTGCCGCTATACGCTTCTCACCTGAAATTAAATCTTCAGCCACTACCTTCACAAACACTTCCATCGAAGTTCTTCCCGTCCAAATTACGAAAGATTCATAACTTACACAATCTGAAGAACGAACAGGATGTAAGAAATCGACCCAGTCCATAGATGCTGTGACACATTCCTTTCTCGAATGTCTGGATGCTGAAATAGAAGCAACCATATCCATCTCCGCTAATATCTTCCCACCAAATAGCGTGTTATGATCATTTAAATCTGTTGGGAAGACTCGGCTCGTTTTGAACACCCTTGACTCATTGGCTGTTTTCCCCTTTACTTCTGTCATTGTTATCACCCCTTTAATGATTTATCCCTAATACTTCAATAATCACTATACTAAATGAACTACACGTTTAATATTAACAACATTCAGAACTTTTAGTCCACAAAAAAGAACCGATTTTATCAATCGGCTCCTCTAAATACATATTGTTCTTTCGGCTGTTCAACTTTATTCCATTTTGTTACTTCTAATACAGGAATATTCGCATGAAACGGCTGATAAAACTCAGTAGTTATCTCTCCTTCTACTTGAATCCAGTCATCATTATTCCACTCTACACCTTCTGGTTTTTTCACTAACATACCATACACACCAGAATCTGCTACGCAATGTATAATACCGAAACGGAATAAGAAGTATTGTTCTTTTTTAGAAGAATCATCTCTAAAAACAAACCCTTTAAAAGATAATTTTTTCCCAGTAAACTCGCCAGGATAATTATAAATTGTTTCCATACCCTTTAGGAAGTCTTCGTCTTTCAAATTAATATTATCCTTCGTAACAAACTCTTTCTTCCCTTTTTCCATTACACCGCGGTATCCTTCTTTCCCGTAATAAATGCTCGTATCAGGTCTTAGGAATTGTCTTGTCATAAATGGATCCTTACTTTCTGCTTGTGCAACAGGAAAGTGAAATCCTTTCGCTTTAACAATATCCGAATCTAACGTCGCAATTGGGAAAAATAACCCTGAGATAATTGGAAAACAAAACAATGAGTACGAAAATGCTTTTTTCCACCATGTATTCTCATCTTTTGAATGATCATGCCCACAATGGCTATGGTCACAACTACAATCATTTTTCTCTTTTTCCTTTTGATGCTCTTTTTGGAAAACGACGATAATTTGTACAATCGTTAAGAAACCTAAAATAATTGCTGCTGTTGTTGATAAATAGGCATACTTCATATTGATATACTTCGTAATGTTCCCGGAAATATGAAGCTGCGCAATTAATATTGTAAAACCTAATAATATATATGCTCGAAACATAACCTACCACCCCATCGCATAAATGAGTAGTGAGCTTGCATAAACAACAAGAGTAACTGTAACTGTAACAACAATTACAAATTTCGTTTTAAATGTCGCAAGCATCATAAACATATTTTTAATATCCACCATCGGTCCGTAAACGAGGAACGCGACAAGTGAAGCTGTTGAAAACGTACTTTGGAACGAAGAAGCGATAAATGCATCTGCCTCTGAACAAAGTGATAATATATAAGCAAGTCCCATCATAACAGCTGATGAAGAAAACGGACCTTGTCCAATAGCAAGAAGTGTTGAAGTTTGTACAAACGTTTGTACCGCTGCTGCAATTAACGCACCTAGTACTAAATATTTTCCCATCGAGAAAAATTCCTCAACAGCGTGTGTACATACATCCCACATTTTTTTACGCAGTGGACGCTTATTATTCACTTCTGGGAAGTGATTATCTCTTAATTGATGTTCTTTAAACATAAAGGATAATATAATTCCAACGATAATTGCTACGATAATCGCTACAATAGAACGATACCATACCATGTGCATACTACTCCCAAAGGCAACGTATGTTGCAAATAAAACAACTGGATTAATGATTGGCCCAGTTAACATAAATGCAATACCCGCATATGGCGGAACCCCTTTTCCGATTAATCGTCTTACAATCGGAACAATTCCACATTCACAACCTGGAAACAACATGCCTAAAAAAGTAGCTAATAAAACAGACAGAAATCGGTTCTTCGGCATCCATTTAGCCACCATATCTTCTGTCACGAACATTTGAATGAATCCTGAAATAAATACACCAATTAGCACAAACGGAAGTGCTTCGATCAATATGGAGATAAAAATTGTATTCATTTGCAGGAATGCTTTCGGTAATTGAAACAATTCCATGATGTATTTCCTCCAACTTTTCATTAACAATATGTAATTTTAACCCCATTTCATTAATTGGACAAGGATTATATGGCATACATACCCTTTATATACATTACATTGTACAAGTTATATTCTATTCAAAATTTGAGATTTCATAGCAAAAAAGCTGCTCTAGCGTAGTTATATAACTATGCTAGAGCAGCTTTCTTATCGTTAAAAGTAACGTTTCTTCCAAAAAACAAAAGCTAACGTGAAAGATAGTGTTACACATATGATGAGTACAATTACAAAACCATGGGCTTCCCCTTCAAACGGAACCTTTACGTTCATTCCAAAGAAACTAGAAACCATCGTCGGTAAAGATAAAATGATCGTAATTGACGTTAACAATTTCATAACACTATTTAAATTATTTGATATAACGGAGCTAAAAGTATTCATCATTCCGCTTAAAATGTGACTATATATTTCCGCCATTTCAATAGCCTGTTTATTTTCAATTAATACATCTTCTAATAAATCTTGATCGTCTTCATACATTTTTAAAAATGTACTATTACGCATTAACTTTTGAATTACAATTTTATTAGCCTTTAATGACGTTGTAAAGTATACTAAACTTTTCTCAAGGCCCAATAATGTGAAAATCTCTTTATTTTTCATTGACTGATTTAATTGATGCTCTAAATCAATTGTTTTTCGATTTATTTGCTTTAAGTATCTTAAATAATAAGTAGAAATCGTATATAAGAGCTGAAGTGCAAAGCGTGTCTTCTTAAACGTATAAAATTCTTTAATACGTTGATTAATAAAACGTTCAAAAATTGGATTTTCTTCTAAGCAGATTGTAACAAAACAATCCGGCATCACAATCATACCTATTGGGATCGTGTCATAAATCGAATTTCCTTCTTCGTCATGTCTAACTGTCGGAATATCCACGATAATTAAAGTATTATTGTCTTCCTTTTCAATACGAGAGCGTTCTTCATCATCCAAAGGGTCTTTAATGAAATCTAAGTCTACATTTAAAGTTTGTACTAGATATTGAATTTCTTCTTCTGTTGGATGAAGTACATTAATCCAGCACCCCTTTTGCATTTCCTCAATCTCTTGTAGTTTTCCGTTTCGGTCTGTTAAATATATATTTAACATACTATCACCCCGATTCTTTTTACATGTAGGAATCTACCTCTCTTAAATAACAGTTTTTAAACCGCCATTCTCAGCATATGAAACATACGTTTAAATTTCAATAGAAAAATTATTTTGAAAACGTTTTTATAAGAAAAAAATTATAAAGTGAAACTTTAATCAGTGGGGGCTTCATCCCCCACTGATTATCAGCCCTCATCAATCGGGCTTTTACGGGCTGCCCGACCCCGACCTAACTTATTTGCTTTCGCTGAATTTTGAAGTCGGGATCTTACTGCGCGGAAAATAGCGAGATAAACATAGAAAAAGACAGAGTGCTCTCTGCCTTAAAAGCTTATGTTGCCTTTATAACATATTTAGAAAGCATCCACAAGTTAAACCCGACTGAAATCGTATAGCCCGCGTATGTTGAAATGATAAAACTTACATAATCGAAATACGGAAGCAATACAATATTTAAAACTATCTTCACAATAATTCCAATCACTAATCCTAGTACCGTCTTCTGCTGTTGATTGATTCCTTGTAGCATAGCAGCCGTTACTGTAAAAAGAGAAAATAGTATGCAAGCAGGAGCATAATACTGTAAAATGATTCTCCCCATCTCTGGATCATTTCCAGCACCGAATAAAAGAGTATATACAGGCTTGGCTAACACCATCATTCCAATTGCCGCCGGTACCGTAATCGCTACTACTAATACATTTGTTCTCGTAAAATGTTTGTACAATAGTTTCGTATTTCCTGCTGTGTAAGCTTTCGTCATCTCTGGTACAAGAGACATACTAAAAGCTGTCGCAACGGATACCGGGATGAGCACAACCATTTGAACAAGACCAATTATCGCATTAATTTTTTCCGCTTCTCCTTGCATATACCCTATTTGTATAAGTAGCTTATTAATTGTAAATGTATCAATCGTCTGATACAACGGAATTGCTAAGCCCACCACAACAAAGGGAATAGAATATGTAAAGAGCTCCTTATACAATGAGAAAAAAGATTTTGTTGTTTGTGGTATACTTTCGATCTCTTTTTTCTTTAAGTGCCTTCTCCTTCTTATATAATACGCACTTAGAACGGTTAATCCACCTATAGCACCCATAAATGCCCCAAACGTTGAAATACCAACCGCTAGCGAGACAGAAGCTTTTAAAACATATAAAACGGCAAAGCTTCCTATTAGAATAGTTAAGACTCGAAAAAATTGCTCTACAACGACACTTAATGCAGAAGGTCCCATCGACTGGAACCCTTGAAAGAAGCCCCTTAATAAACTCATTACCGGTACAAGTATCAACGCAAAACTTACAATTTGAATATTATTTGTGACCGCTACTACACTATTTCCCGTTTGATCATTTCCATCGATTACAAGTTTAGCTAAATGTGGAGCTAGCATATATAAAGCAAAACACGAAATTACTCCCATTATAAACATAAACACAATTCCACTTTTCAATACTCTCTTAACCGTATGATAGTCATTCAGTTGATCATATTTTGATACCATCTTTGAAACAGCTAGCGGTAATCCCATCGTTGCTATGCTGAGCATGATGGTATAAGGGCGATATGCATATGTGTATAGAACGTAACCACTCGTACCGACCATCGCTGTAAATGGTATAACATATATAAACCCTAACATTTTTGATATCATCGTTGCCATCGTTAAAAATATCGTTCCACGTATAAACGGTGACCCTTTCATCACATTCCTCCGCTACGCTTTATTATTACACATTATGGACAACTCCTTTTCTTTAGAACCGAAACAAACAAAAAAAGCCAATGAACTATCATTGACTTTAGCTTGTTGTTTTTTTCTTTTTCAAATATTTTAAACCGAAGTATAGAGCAATAAAAAGAACCGCTCCTATAATTATGTAATGTGTGTAATCAGATGCATACTCTTTAATTTGTCGCCAATTCCCACCAAGTTTTTCACCTAAGTATATAAATAGAATTGACCATGGAATGATCGCTACAACCGTATAAAGTGTAAATAGTTTTAATGGCATCTTAGCTAGTCCTGCTGGAATAGAGATCGCATGACGTACTACTGGGATAAAGCGCGCAGAAAATATTACGCCTGCTCCATAACGCTTAAACCAACCTTCCGCTATGTCTAAATGGTGTTTATTAATAAGTAGATATTTCCCATATTTCTCTACAACCGGACGCCCTCCGTAGTATCCAAGCCAGTATAAAAAGATTTGCGCTAAAGTACCACCAATAGTTCCGGCGATAACTGCACCAACAAAACTAATTTTACCATCCGCTACTAAAAACCCAGCATAAGAAAGTACAATTTCACTTGGGATTACTTCAATCATTAAAGCAAGAGCTACTCCAAAGTACCCTAAGCTTGCAAAAAATTGCAATAACTGATCTATTATGTTTGCTAACATGTTCTTTTTTATCTCCTTTTTTCTTCACATACCATCCCATTATTACATAAAGGCTGCAATCTGCCAATATCTTCATTTTAACAATATGTACAATTCAAGCAGGATCAATCTATTAATTTCTCTTTCTGCGGGTCTTTCATGTAGGCAAACATCTCTTTAATTTGGTCTTCTGTATTTCTAGCAATTGATAAATTAGGCAATTCATTTTCACAAAAAAACTCCACCTCTTCTGTTTCGATGCTAGTTTTCTTTTCTCCACCAATAATCTCGCATCCAATGAAAATCTTATATACATGCGTCGCCGATGGAGATGGTTGATGTTTTTCTTTATCAAATATAGATAATAACTTAAAACGATCTACTTCATATCCTGTCTCTTCTAAAACTTCTTTCGCTGCAACTTCGGTTGGCGTATAACCGACATCAGCCCATCCACCTGGCAATGCCCATTTCCCATCACTTTTTTCTTTCACGAATAATAGCTTTTCATTTTGAAAAACAACTGCTCTTATATCAACTTTAGGTGTTTGATAGCCTGTCTCACTTGCAAATAATTTCTCTACGACTTCCCAATCTGTTTTCGTGTAATGTGACATCATTGAAATAGAAATATCTCGTAATTGCTGGAAACGCTCAATATCATACACATCCTTAGAATACGTTAAACCCGCTTGAGCTATAGATTGTATTTGTTTTACCCAATCAATCCATTTAATCGTCATATATCCGCATCCCCATTCTCTATCAAAGATATTATTTCATTTTTATTGATACATCTTTATTATACAAAAAAAAGAGATTGATAACGTTTCAATCTCTTTCAAAATTAATCCAATTCATGTAAGTGGTCTTGTATATACTTTCTTCTTTTATTTATATATTCATAAATCATATCAGCCTCTTGATCAAATGTTTCTAATTTTTCTTTCATATATGGATCTTGTAGTAAATATGGACGAATCAATTCACACAACCCTTCTACTTTCGGTCTCATAAACGAAACTGTAAATTGGTCTTCTAATATTTCTTCTAAAATACTTCGATACTGCTTTCTAAATACAGGTATGTCTAACAATCTTGCACTTAACGTGTTATACCCTTGAATACGAATATATTCATGATTAAGTGGTCTCCCTTGTACATCTCGCCCCCAAGTCGCATCATAATCCCACGGTATAACTTCAAATAAATTTGTTTCATCATTATGATATAGTGCATAGTTATGAACGAAACCATCAAAGTTTTGCGTAAAAATAACTCCTGCTAACCATCGTAAATATTTATCGACATGTAGAAACTTCCCAATCTCTTTTTCATAGGCTTCCCTCGTCAAAGTATTCGCTTGAAATACAAATTCACTCAGTTGTTCTTCACTATTTTTATTCGAATATTTAAATTCATAACCCGCAAAGAGCTCTGTCTTAACATCTTTATCTCGCTCACTCATTAATGAAAAATTTGCATCATCATCTATCGCATAATAAATAGAACCACTCGGTAATCCTCTATTTTTCAAAAAGTTTTCATCAACCGATTCCAACTGTAAATATACACCTTGAATTTGACCATTAATTTTTATAAATACATGTTGTGACTTTGGTGAAAGTACACCAATGTCATGAAAAAAGTCTAGCGATAATTTATTTCGTATGAGAGACGGATCCATAAACTCAGAATTCAAATGAAACTCTTTCGCGCCTTGAAATTTTTTTGGTTTATAAAACATAACATGATAAGACTTTTTCTCAAATTCACGAATATGAGCCCCACGGTATACGATATCAATGTCATACTTCTTTTTTCCATAAGTTAATTTTGCTGGCACTGGACTATCTGACCAAATGTCTTTTTTCAATTCCACTAAGTACATTGGATGAACAAAAAAATCATATGAAGGCAGCATGTTTTCTCATCCCTTCTCAGTTCTCTTCCTTCAATGTATGCGCCTTGTCTTGTCCATACATCCGCTATCATCTATTTATAGAAAATTACACTCTTGTCCTGTTCAGAAAGACTTCATCTCTCATATCATGTTAAGGAAAAAGAATACCTTTTCAACTTAATACATGATAAGGAGGATTTCTATGAAACGTGATATTAGAAAAGCTGTTGAAGAAATCAAAAGTGCTGGGATGGAGGATTTCTTACACCAAGATCCAAGTACTTTTGAATGCGATGATGATAAATTCTCTCATCATAAATGTACTACAGACTGTAAATGTACTACAGGGCGTAAATGTCCAAGAACAAGATGTACTCGCGTGAAACATTGTACTTTCGTTACAAAATGTACGCATGT
>NZ_JAKUDW010000070.1:0-27739 GCF_022662595.1 Bacillus cereus group sp. BfR-BA-01524
CCATCTGTTGTTGGATCTAGATAATACCATTTTCCATATACTTGAACCCAGCCAACTTTTTTTGCACCCTTTGGACCCTCTGCAGATGGATCTAAATAGAACCACTTCTCTCCGTCTTGGTACCAACCAGTTTTCATGGCGCCGCCTGCATTACCGTCTAAGTAATACCATTTGTCATTACTTAATACCCAGCCTGTTTTCTTCACACCATGATCATAGAAAAACCATGTGCCGTTTCCATCTTCAATCCAACCATTTTGTTGTGTTGCTTGTACATTTTGATTTGTTTCTGCTGCACCTATAATTGGTTGAAGACTCAATCCAAGAGTAGTTGCTAGAGTAATTGCCGCAATTTGTTTTTTCATTTTTTGTAATTCCCTTCAATTTTTTACAACAGTTTATTATACATTTTAATTTGTTAAATCTCAATATATAATTTAACAGATTTTAAAATTTTTGATTTTTAATTATCTATTTATTTTATGAATGAAATTAGATAAGCAATTTCTTGAAATAAAGTAGCATATTACTAAAAATAATCTCTCTCTTCAATTTTTTGTGGAACAAAATTATATTTAGGATGTGAAGTTATTCATAAATTTTCTATTGTGTAACTCAAAAGAAAAAGTCCTATAAAGTTATAAATATCAAGGGCTGTAGCGTTTGGCTTAGTTACACAAAATATAAGATATGGGTAACTGGTATTTATATGTAAATAGTTAAAGTGTATGATTAACATAGACTAATTTACAAAGGGGATGAGTATGTGAAGGGGAATGGCATGGAAGAAATTATGAGTGTAGCTGAAGAATTAGGTTTGGATAGTTTAGTTGATGTAGGAATGGATTTAATGCCGTATGTGAGTAATGTTAGAAATATGCTTAAATTTAAGAGGTTAGAAAGTAGAATGAAAGAACATAGTGAGCAACTTAAGGTTATTGGTCAATTGTCCAAAAGTAGCACTCTTGCAGCAGATTATATATCTGAAAGAATATTTCCGATCGTATTAGCTGATTTAATCGAAGAACATGAAGATGCAAAAATAAGTTTACTGTTAAATGGGTTTGAAAATGTTTTTATTAATGAGAATAAAAATGAGAGTATAGTAATCAATTACTACGATACATTACGTAATCTCAGATATGAAGATATAATGAGATTTTATTATCTTATGAGGATAAATGATACCTATAACAACCCACATATCCTTAGTGAAGAGGCTGCCTTTATATTGAGTATTGATAAAAAGTTAGAGAGATACGAGCTAGTTAGAAGAATACATAGGAAGACAGCGCAAAATGGAGAACCTATAATGGTTGAACCTACTTATGTTGAAAATACAGCTTTTGGTTTAAGATTCCTTTCATTCATATCATTGAATGAAGAAAAAGTGGCAGAGTAGTGACCGCTTTTTGGCAGAAAAAGTGCCGGTTGTTTTGGAATCAACGTGATATATTTGTATTGTGAGAAGTGGCGGAAAACACGACTCATAAAGATTTCTTTATAATCTCTATGTCTAAACGGTTTCATAATGACGGCACATAAAATCCGAAACCAGCAGATGGTACTGATTGAATGTTACTGTCATTAGGGAGAGCTTTTGCTCTTCTTCCAGTTACTTAATAATGTGCAAACAGATTTTTGTAACAACATTATGTGATTGGAAGAAGGGTGAAACTTCATTTACCGTATTCATGGTAATAAAATAAACTTTTGTGAAAGAGCAACTGATACACGGTTGCTCTTTTTATTAAATTTTGCTCAAATCAATATAGTAACCTGAGCAAAATATTCTATGAATCTTTATTGTTTTTATTTTCAATATTAAATGTATTTATAAACCCTAAAAAATATTGAATTAGAATAGCCAAAAATGTTAAATCAAGAAATTTACATGTGATAATGTGTACTACTTGAAGAACTCTAGATAAAGTGTGCTCATTAAGAAATCGCACGTAGTATAGGATATTATCAGAATTTATAGGTAATGCAAAATGGATAAGGAAACTAAAATATGAAAATTCCCAAAAGTTTTTTTCAGACATTGCCTCACCATAAAAACTAAATGTGAACATATAGAGCGCTCCAAAAACTATATCAGGTAATATTAATATGGTAAAGAGGGCAATGCAAAGCTGTAAACTGAATATTAACCGTTCGAATTTATTTGTTATATTCTTTGGATCTTTAATATGTTTATAAAAATAAAATATTATCTCGAATAGAGAAAATAGGAATATAGAAATTATATAGAAGATTAGTAAGTAAGATATTTTTTCACTGTATTTTGTTGCTAAAAAAGAAAAAAAAGCAATCTTGTGGTTGGATATTATCACCATAAATGATGTGAAACAAATTAGTGAAAGAAAAAAAGCAAGTAATCGATAGACTGGAATTATCAAATATAAACCCAAACTATTAATTAAAGATCCCATAGTAAACCCATAATATGAAAATAATATTGAGAGAAATAGAATGAAAATTAAAAAGAAAATTGGATAAGCATGTGCAAAAATAAAAGCACAAGGTAACAAAAGACAGATAATAGCGTTCACATAATCTTTTAAAGAATATAAAGATTTATTCATAGTATTCACCTCCTAACCAAAAGAATTATAGCAAATAAATCTAGATAATACATATGTTTATTTGGATTTAATATTATATTTAGAAAACATCTGAAATCGTACAACAACGCATTGATACTCAAAAGTTAGAAAATACAGTAGCTATGCAAAACGAAATGAATGAAACTAAGAGAAACGTGAGAGGCACTTATTAGTATGTTGGATAAAACGATGGATGTATTCCTAGGGAGTGAGGATAATTGGATAACGTTTTAAACGGTAAGATTGCTGTACTTGGTCTTATACCTATCGATAAAAAAGCATATAACAAATATCTTAAACCTCATGAGAAATCATACAAGAAGGCTGGAATAGATGTAAAACAATTCAAGTATTATAAGCTGTATGGACAGAAGCAAATGCTGTATTCAATAGAATATCTTGAAAGAACTTCAATAAAAGAATTGCTGGAAAGAGATAGAGAGAAACAGCAACGTTTGGTAAAGACAGATGAAAGAATATAAAACCAAACAACAGAAGCGTAGGTTCTATGACAGTGGTGAGTGGAAGAGTATACGTGAACAAGTAAAGAAGCGTGACAACTATGAGTGTCAGGAATGCAAGCGCAATGGTCGTGTTCAAATAGACACAAATGAATACAGTGAGAGTGCGAAGCGTAAGAAGATTCAGCTCGTTGTCCATCATGTAAAAGAACTGGAACATCATCCAGAACTTGCATTAGAAATAGATAATTTAGAAACAGTATGTGTAAATTGCCATAATAAAGAACATGGAAGAGTTTACGAAAAGAAACAAAATAAATGGGAACATGATGAAAAGTGGTAAAAAAGATTCAGAAACAATCCCCCCCTTAAAAAAATTCATCAAAAAATGTTCTAAGGGGCACCGGAGGAGGGGGTTAACTGTCAGGTTTATTTCGATTTTACGCACGTAAGGGGGGGTGGGTAGATGGCTGTTAGTATTGTGAGGTTAAAAGAACAGCTCATGCATAGTATTGATATCACAGATTTAGTCGAAGTTGAAAAAGTAGAAAGATACATTGATCTAGTCAAAGCATTTAGAAAAATAAATAAAACCATTAATAAAGAAGGCGAATCTGTAACAGTAAAAAATGGTTCTCAAGTTTTTGTTAAAGCCCACCCTCTTATAAGTGAGAGGAATAAAATTAATAGTTCTTTAATTGCATTAGGGAGAGATATAAAATTTGTTGTTAAGAATACTATCCCTGATACAGGTTATAGCAAAAGTGATCTTACATGATTAAGCAAAAGTATGTGGAAGAATATAATGAACTTTATCGAAGTGGGAAAGTAAAATTCAATAAAGAAAGAGAACTGTTAATTAAATATCTAGAAAAATATGTTTTAAATAGAGACGATTTGTATTTTGATGATGAAATGATTGAGGATTGTATCAACTTCGGTGAGAAGTGGTATTTTCCTTTGCAGCCATTTCAAAAATTCTTAATAGCATTCGTCTTTTTATTTTATAAGAAAAACGGGCGTGTATTTTATAGGAAATTCCTGTGGATGTTAGGACGAGGTGGCGGTAAAAACGGTTTAATGTCTGTTGTAATCCACTTTTTAATAAGTGAATTACATGGTATTCCTGAGTATAACATTTCTGTTGTTGCGAATAGTGAAGAGCAAGCAAAAACAAGTCCAGACGAAGTAAAGAAAACTGTTCGTAGGAATGAAGTATTAAAAAAAGCTTTTAAAGCAACCGAATCACAGACCACCTCAAAGGCTACTGGAAGTGTATTAAAGTTTAGGACTTCAAACGGAGACACAAAAGACGGACTTCGTGATGGAGCTGTTCTGTTTGATGAAATTCACCAATACGAAAGTAATAAAGATGTCCGTGTTCATATTAGTGGTTTGGGAAAAAAGAAAAATCCACGTGAGTTTTACATTGGTACAGATGGATATGTACGAGATGGCTTTTTAGATAGGTTAAAAGAAAAGGCAATGAAAGTTTTAAATGGTGAATCTCGTCCAAATGCGGTGTTTCCTTTTATTTGTAAACTGAATGATGAAACAGAAGTTGATGATCTTGATAATTGGGAGCTTGCGAATCCCATGTTATCAAAGCCTTTAAGTGAGTATGCAGAAGGGTTACTTGAAACAATTAAGGAAGAATATGAAGATTTAGAAGACGACCCGAGTAATAGAGAAGAGTTCATGACAAAGCGTATGAACTTACCTGTTACTAATTTAGAACGCTCTGTTGCAAAATGGTCAGAAATTCTTGCTACAAATCGTTCATTTCCTGATTTATATGCTCAAGAATGCATAGGGGCATTAGACTTTGCAAGTATTCGAGACTTTGCAGCATGTGGTCTTTTATTTAGACAAAATGGTGAATACATTTTTAAAACTCATTCCTTTGTTCGAAAAGAATTTGTTGATATCTATTACGGATATTCTAAAAAAGCGGGTGAATTTAAAAAGCAGAAATTTGCTCCTATAAAAGATTGGGAAGAGCAAGGTTTACTAACGGTTGTGGATGAACCGACTATTAATCCACAGCATATTGTTGATTGGTTTGTAGAAATGCGAGAACAATATGGGGTTAAAAAGATTATAGCTGATAATTTCAGAATGGAAGCAATAAGACCTTTATTAATAGCGGAAGGGTTTGAAATAGAAGTAATACGAAACCCAAAAGCAATTCATAGTTTATTAGCTCCACGTATTGAAATGGCATTTGCAAATAAACAAATTATTTTTGATGATAATCCGCTAATGCGTTGGTATACGCAAAATGTGTTGGTTGTTATCAAAGGTGATGGAAATAAAATATATGAAAAGAAAGAACCTGTACGTAGAAAAACAGATGGGTTTCAGTGTTTTGTCCATGCTCTTTATCGTGCGGATGAGATACAAGAAGCAACTGATTTTGTTATAGGTAACATTAAATTCTAATAAAGGGGGGTGATAACCATTGGATGGTTAGGTTCAGTATTTAAAAGAAATAAAGAACTAGAATTTATGCTAGATCTGGATTTGATTGCTGATACAGCAAATAGGCTTCACATGAAACGATTAGCACTTGATACATGCGTATCTTTTCTAGGAAGAACGATTAGTCAATCAGAATTCAGGGTAAGAAACGGTAAAACATTTGAGAAGAATGAGCTTTATTATCGACTAAACGTTAGACCGAATAAGAATATGACCGCAAGTACCTTCTGGGAAAGATTTATTCGTAAACTTATTTATGATAATGAATGCTTAGTCATACAAGCTGATGATGGTGATTTACTTATTGCCGAGGGATTTCAGCATAACGAATATGCTGTATATGAAGATGCTTTCACAGATGTAACAGTAAAAGATTACACGTTTAAGAGAAGTTTTAAACAAAGCGAAGTAATTCACTTAAAGTATCGAAATGATAAAATATCTCCACTTATCGATGGATTATTTGCGGATTACGGAGATTTATTTGGTAGGATATTAAACTCACAGAAGCGTAAAAATCAAGTTCGTGGCACGGTTGATATGGATATGATTGGTGCTAAAACAGAAGAACAAATAGCGAAGTTACAAGAGTTTATAGACAACATGTATAAGTCGATTGGCTCAAAAGATATAGCTATTGTCCCACAACAAAAGGGTATTAATTATAACGAGATATACAACGGTGTTGCGAATGGCCCAAGTGTGGAAGAAATCAATAAAGTAACAAATGGTTTCTTAAATCAAGTAGCTATGGCATTTGGTATTCCAACAGCTCTGATATATGGGGAAATGGCTGATGTAGAAAAGCAAACGAAAAATTATATGCTTTTTACAGTACGGCCATTATTAAAAAAGCTATCTGATGAAGCGAACGTTAAATTTTTTGAAATGAGTGAATATCTTTTGGGACGAAGAATTGAGGTTAAGGCTGTCTCCTATCAAAGTATATTTGATCTTGCGACAAGTATTGATAAACTCATTTCTTCAAGTGCATTTACAGGAAATGAAATTCGATCAGAAGTAGATTATGAAGATTCTGATGATCCAAACCTAAATATCCACCATATTACGAAGAACTATACAAAATTAAATGAATCTGAAGGAGGGGGGAAAGAAAATGACGGTGAAAATTGACGTGAAAGGACCAATTATTTCTAATGATGAAGCTTGGATTTATGATTGGTTTGAAATGGATGCTACAAGCCCAAGTAAGATTTCAAAAGAACTTGAAAATGCAAATGGCGAGGAATTAGTTGTATCAATAAATAGTCCTGGTGGTTATGTAAATGAAGGTTCAGAGATTTACACGGCATTAAAAAATTATCCTGGTCATGTAGAAGTTCAAATTGTTGGTTTAGCAGCAAGTGCAGCATCATTTATTGCAATGGCTGCCGATAAAGTCCGCATTTCTCCAACAGCACAAATCATGATTCACAATGCTTCTATGTGGAATGGTGGGGATCATCGTGATATGGAAAAGGCTGCCGAGATGTTGAAAACAACAGATCGAGCAATTGTAAACGCCTATGTCATTAAAAGTGGTAAATCAGAAGAAGAACTACTTAATATGATGGGTGAAGAAACTTGGATGGGTCCACAACAAGCATTAGAAAATAACTTTGTGGATGAAATCATGTTCATGGAGAATCCAGTTAAAATGACAGCTTCAGTTTCTACTACTGCCATGCTTCCACAGAAGGTGATCGATGGTTTTAGAAATGGAACAATTAACAAAAGCCAAGGGATTACAAAAGAAGATTTAAATGCAGCATTATCAGGACTGAAAAACGAGATCCTGAATAATTTACAAGCGAATACAAATCTAAAAGAGCCTATTCTAGAGCCTGTTAATACAAAACAGAATTTGGGTACGCTCTTTTTAAATTTAGGAGGAAAATAAAATATGGTGATTAAATTTAATAATTTTGAAGAGAAGAAATTAGCATTTGCGAAAGCCACACAGGAAGGTACAGCTGAAGAACAATCGGCAGCATTAAATTCTATGATTGAAGCACTTGCTACAGATGTACGAGCAGATATTTTAAATCAAGTGAATGAATCAATGGTAGATCGTTCTATTATGCAGTCTCGTGGTGCTAATGTATTAACAAGTGAAGAAATGAAGTTCTTTAATGCAGTAGTTGAAGAAGGTGGATTTAAATCTACTGAAACTTTACCTAAAACAACGCAAGAACGTATTTTTGATGATTTAGTTGAAAATCATCCTTTCTTACAACATATTGGTTTAGAAAATTTAGGGGCTGTAACAGAATTTATTTATGGAGATCCAGAGGGTGCAGCTGTATGGGGACCGTTATTTGATGGGATTAAAGGTCAATTAAATGCTACATTCCGTAAAGATAGCATTTCCCAACTTAAATTAACAGCGTTTATTCCATTAGCAAATGACATGTTAAAACTTGGGCCAGTATGGGTAGAACGATATGTTCGCACAATGATTACAGAAGCGATGACAGTGGGATTAGAACGCGGATTTGTAGCTGGTACAGGTAAAAATGAGCCTATCGGTTTATTAAAAGATCCAAGTGGAAGTGTTACGAATGGAGTATATCCAGATAAAAAACCAGTTGGGACTTTAACGTTTGAACCAGGTCGTAAAACAATTAATGAATTAAAAGGTGTAGTTAAATTACTAGCTAAAAAATTAAACGCTGATGGTTCAGATGCAGATAGACCGAAAAATATTGCTGGAAAAGTAGTCATGGTAACAAACCCATTTGATACTTTTGATATTCAAGCAAACGCGACAATTCAAAATGCAGCTGGAGTATATGTGACAAGCTTGCCATTTAATCCAATCCCTACGGAATCGGTGTTTGTACCACAAGGGAAAGTATTATTCTTTGTTAAAGGTCAGTATGTTGCAGCGATGGGTGGCGCAGAGCCTATTAAAAAGTTCGAAGAAACTCTAGCATTAGAAGACGCAACAGTTTATATTGCTAAACAATTTGCTACAGGTAAGCCAAAAGATAAATATGCTTCTCAAGTTTATACATTGAAGATTGAAGAAATGCCAACTCCACCAGCACAAGGATGATGTGAATGGATACAGTAATTTCAAATGAAATATTACAGCAATTTAAAAATAGGATGCACTTGGGTGATGATGAAGATGATAACCTAAAGCGCATCCTATTTGCATCCACCAAAGCTTTAATAAAAGATTGTGGAGCATATGACATAAACGAAGATGAGACGTTCAAAGAATTAGTTTTTGAGCGTTCTCGTTATGTTTATAATGATGCGCTCGAGTATTTTTCTAAGAATTTTTTAACCGAGATTAATAGTTTCGGTATTGCAAAAGCTTTAGAAGAAATAAAGTTGGACGGTGATTAATATGCGTCCTTTTCAGTATAAAAAGCCACTAAATACAGGTGATTGTAGGAATCGAATTATTATTGAGCAATCTGTAGTAATAAAAGATGAATTAAATCAACCAATTGAAACAGATTGGAAGGAAGTTAAAAAAGCCTGGTCGATGATAAAAACGGTAAAAGGTTCTGAGTATATTGAAGCTTCCGTTTCACAAGCTACTCGGGTTTATCGGTTTGTTATCCCTTATACATCGGGTATTACAGAAGAAATGCGGATTAAAATGAAGAATCGTATCTTTGATATTATTGAGCCACCAATGAATGATGATGAAATGTATCAAACATTGACTATTATCGCAAAGGAGCATACTTAATATGAATGATTTTGCGAGTGAGGTTGCTAGAGAATTACAAAGGTATGCGAATGTTGTGGAAGAAGAACTAATAGCTGCACAAGAAGAAGTAGCTGATGTTGCTGTTGATAAACTAAAGGAAAATAGCCCTAAAAAAACTGGTGCTTATCGTAAAGGATGGCGTAAGAAAAAAGATGGTAAGAATATTACTATTTATAATACAAAGGGGCAATTGACACATCTTTTAGAAAAAGGTCATGCTAAAGCTGAGGGTGGTCGAGTTCCAGCTCAAGTACACATCAGTCCAGTTGAAGATTATATAATTGATGAATTGCCGAGACGGATTGAAGGGGTGGTTCAACAATGACATTAGGTGAATTAACAAAAATCCTTGAAGCTACAGGCTATCCTGTGGCTTATTCGCATTTTACAGCAACGCCAGGTAATTCAGTTCCAGCACCACCTTATATTTGTTTTCTTGTGGATGGATCAGCAAACTTAATGGCGGATAACAAGGTGTATCACAAGATAAATGATTTAAACATTGAACTTTACACGGTTAGAAAAGATTTAGCTGCTGAAGCAAAACTTGAAAAATTCCTAGACGATTGTGAAATTCCTTATGAATCGTATGGGACTTTTATTGAATCTGAAAAAATGTATCAAAAAACATATGAATCGAGGTTGATATAAATGAATGAAAACAAAGTTATTTTTGGTCTAAAGAAAGTACACTATAGCGTGATTACTGAAGGCGCAACAGGAAAAATCACATATGGTACAGTTGGGAAATTACCTGGTGCTGTCGAAATGAAGATGGACCCGAAAGGTGAACAATCAGATTTTTGGGCTGACGATAGCAACTATTACGCTGATTCTAGCAACCAAGGGTACGAAGGTACATTAAATATCGCTAAGGTTACTGAGGCATTTAGAGTTGATGTATTAGGAGAAATCTTAGATGAAGATGATCAAGTTCTTTCAGAAGTTTCGAATGCAAAGATTAAGAGAATTGCTCTTATGTTTGAATTTGATGGAGATGTAAAAGCGACACGTCATGTACTTTATAATGTATCAGTTTCTCGTCCTGGTTTTGGTTCTTCCACAAAGAGTGATAAAACAGAGCCTAATACAACTGAATTGAAATTTATTGCATCACAGCATCCGGAAACACTTAAAGTGAAATCCTCTACAAAGACAACGACACCGGCTGGTATTTATGATGCATGGTATACGAAAGTATATGAGAAAGTCGTGGGGGCGTAACTAGATGGAAAAAACAATTGTAATCGATGAAAAATCAGTTCTTTTGAAAAGTACCGCTGGCACAGCTATTCGTTATAAGGCGCAATTCAGACGTGATATGTTTGCGGACATTCTGAGTTTAGGGGTACTTTCTTCATACATTTCAGCTGATGGTGATCAAAGTAATATTGACCTTTCACAGGTTGATTTAAGTAAATTAGATTTCGAAGTTATTTATAACTTAGTATGGGCATTTGCAAAAACAGCAAATAAAGAAGTTCAAGACCCATTAACATGGCTGGATACATTCGGAGAATTTCCGATTGCAGAAATTATTACTGAAATTCAGGACTTAATTAAAAGTACTGTTCAGTCAAAAAAAAAATAACAGAAGATGAACAAGGGCAAGGACGTAACGATGGGAAAGGTAGTTTTTCCGTTGATACATTCCTTGCTCTTTGTTATTCATGCAAACTCTCTAAAGAAGATTTAGAAGATATGACAATAGGTGATTGCTTGGATTATATCGATGAGTATGTTGAATTACGAAATCCGAAGAAAGAACAAGAAAATACAAGAACAGCTACACAAGATGACTTTAACAATTTCTAAGCAAGTGAGGTGATAACATGGCAGGAAGAATTAAAGGAATAACGATAGAAATTGGTGGAGAAACTACTGGTCTTCAAAATGCCTTGAAGGATGTCAATAAACGAAGTGGCGAACTATCTAAAGAGCTAAAAGATATTGAACGGCTTTTAAAATTCAATCCAGGTAACGTGGAAGCTTTAGCGCAAAAACAACAATTGCTTACTCAACAAATTGAGAATACAACGAAAAAATTAGATAGCTTAAAGGCTGCTCAACAACAAGTTCAAGCACAATTTGAAAGTGGTGCGATTAATGAAGAACAATATCGAGCGTTTAGGCGTGAAATTGAATTTACAGAAGGGCAACTTAATGGATTCAAAAACAGTCTTGTAGGATTAAAGGCTGAGCAAGAAAAAGCAGCAAGTTCAACAAGACAATTAGAGACTTTATTTAGTGCCACAGGAAAAATTGTTGATGATTTTGCGGATGCATTAGGGAATCGTCTTGTGAATGCAATTAAAAATGGTACGGCATCAAGTAGGCAATTAGAACAGGCTATTGAGATAATCGGAAGGGAAGCTCTAGGGACTGAAGCTGATATTGAGAAGCTACAACAGGCACTCCGTTCTGTTGATGATGGTAATTCTATTCAAAACATTAGGAGTGATTTAAACCAGCTCTCTCAAGATGCCAATCAAACAGGTGAAAGTGTTAAAGAATTAGGTATTGAGTTAGAAAACGTATTAAGCGGAATCGTTGCTGGTGGTGGAATTCAAGAAGTCATTGGACAGGCCCTAGACATGTCAGAATTAAAAACAAAAATTGATATTACCTTTGACGTTCCAGAATCATCAAAGAGATCTGTGGAGGATGCAGTCAGAACTGTTACAGCATATGGCGGTGACGCAGAGGAAGCATTGGAAGGTGTCCGAAGACAATGGTCATTAAATAAAGATGCATCTGATGCTACCAATATGGCAATAGTACAAGGTGCAGCAACAATTGCTAGTTCTTATTCGCAGATTGATTTTACAGAATTAATACAAGAAACCAATGAAATTGGTAGTGAATTAAACATTTCTAATGAAGAAGCATTAGGGCTAGTTAATTCCCTTTTAAAAATAGGGTTCCCACCAGAGCAACTTGATATTATCGCTGAATATGGTGCGCAGTTAAGACGAGTTGGTTATACGGCACAAGAAGTACAAAGTATTATGGCAAGTGCAGCAAAGGAAAAATCATGGAATATCGATAATTTATTGGATGGTCTTAAAGAAGGACGCGTTAGATCTGTTGAAATGAGCCGAGGATTAAAAACCTCTATGAAAGATGCCATTCGAGATGTTGTAGATGATACTGAAAAAATGTCTGATGAACAAATTTCAGCAATGCAAAAAGGATTTGCTAAACAAGAATCTGCACTTGCAAACTCATTTAGTAATCAAGAAAAGGCGCTTTCCAAAAGCCATAGTCAAAGACAGAATGCATTAGCTAAAAGTCTTGACACTGAATACAATGCGGTTTCTAAAAGTTACGATAATCAACAAAAGAGTTTAGAGAAAAAGCTCAGCGCTCAATATGATGCGGCTTCAAAAAAATACGATAGACAACAAAAAGCGCTTGAAAAGTCCCTTGAAGCAGAAGTTAAGGCGTTTGAGAAGTCATCTGAACAGAAAATAAAACTCATCGATAAAGAATATATGGAACGCATGAAGTTGATTGATGAGGAAAAATACAATCGTCTTAAAGCAATTGATGATCAAATCGGCTATCTAGATTCCAAAACAGCGGCTGAAGATAAATATATAAAAGATCGTGAAAATGCTGAAAAACGTGCTGATTTAAAGATAAAAATAAGTAAAGCTAAAAATGAAGAAGAACGTCAGGCGGCAATCAAAGCGTTACAAGAACTTGAAGAAAAAATGCGCTTGGATAAAATACGTGAAGAACGCAAAAGTCAAATTGATAGATTAAAAGAAGAAAAAGACGGTATTAAAGAAGCATCTGACGCAAAGAAAGAAGCGCTAAAGTCAGAAATTGATAGTCGTAAAGAACAAGTTAAAGAGCAAATAAACAATGAAAAGGAAGCTCTGAAAGAACGACAACAAGAACAAAAAGAAGCTTTCCAGCAAAGTAAACAAGAAAACTTAAAGGCTATTAGTGAATCAAATAAAGCGCAACTCGATTCATTAAGAGAAGTAAATCAAGCGAACTTATCAGCTTTAAAAGAAAGTCATAATAGCCGAAAACAAGCGCTAAGTGAGCGTTTAAGTGATGAAATGGACGCTGTTCGCGAATCACATAGGTCCGAATTAGAATCTTTTAAAGAAATGAATGCACAGAAATTAGAACTTGCGAAAAACCCGCCGGATAGCGCAACAGTACAAGAAATATTTGCTCAATTAGAAGGCTGGGGCAAAGCGGTTGCGAAAGGTGGAGAAGAAGGCAAACAAGCATTTGTGGATATGGTTAAATGGTTAGATCAAATCCAGGATGCTGATTTGAAAGAAGCAATTGGTGTAGAACTTTTTGGAACAATGTGGGAAGACCAAGGACAAAAAATCATAAATACAATTTTACAAACCGAACAAAAACAAGCTGATTTGAAACAAGGCATTGATGATTTACAACAATCCATAAGTAAGACGGACGCATCACCAATGGTCAAGTTGAAAGAAGCGATGAACGATTTAAAAGAAGCTCTTGAACCAGTCTTACTTACAGTAGCGGAAATGGTTTCTAAAATCGCAGAATTTATTTCGGCTCATCCAGTGTTAGCGGCAGCTATTACAGCAATAACAGTTGCAATGGGTATACTTGTTGGTATTTGCGCAGCTCTCGCCCCAGTAATATTCTTAGCCACATCAGGTGCTATAACTTTTGCGGGTGTTATGGCTGTTTTAACAAGCCCGATTACTTTAGTAGTTGCGGCTATTGCAGGATTAATTGCTATTTGGGTTTTATTCGGTGATAAAATCATGGCCATATACAACGAATATTTCAAGCCGACGATAGATCAAATAGTATCTATAATCACTGAAACATTGCAACCCGTATTTGATAAAGGATTCACAATCATAAAAGATATTGTTAAAGATGCATTTGATATTATCAAACGTGTTTGGGAAGAAATACTATCACCTGTTTTTTCAAAAATTTCATCATTTATAGAAAATGTCCTGTTACCAGCTTTTAAATTTGTATTTAGTGCTATTGGTAGTGTTGTATCAGATGCATTTGATGGGATCAAAGTTGTGTGGGATACGGTTTTAAAGCCAATTTTAAATGGGATTATCGATTTCATTTCTGGTGTTTTTTCAGGAGACTGGGACAAAGCTTGGAAAGGAATTGTGAAAATTTTTGATGGAGTTTTCAATGGAATAGAACTCGCAGCGAAAGCGCCAATAAATGCCGTTATTTCAATGATTAATGCATTGATCGAGGGTATTAACAGTATAGATATGCCTGATTGGGTGCCGTTTGTCGGTGGTGGGAAAACTCATATCCCTACAATTCCAATGTTAGCGACAGGTGGACATGTTTTCGGGGATGGATCGTTTATTGCTGGTGAAGCTGGTCCGGAATTATTTACTAAGAGAGGTAATCGTGTATCTGTTACGCCTTTATCTTCAAATGAAAAATCACTTGGCATTACAGGCACTATGAGTAGATTAATTGGTGATATGAGTTATTCGATGGCTAGTTCTATGAAAGAGTTATCGGGCTTAAAAAGTGTCATGAGCAATGTGTATGGCAGTATGGCTAATAGTACAGAAGCGATGAGTAGAAATGCTAGTCAAAGAACTTTGGATGGCAATTCTTCAAACTCAAGTGGGAATATTTCATATAATTTCGAAAGAATGTTTGAAGGTGCTACATTCCCTATTCGTGAAGAAGCTGACATTAAAAAGTTAGCAGTAGAACTAGGAAAATACATTAAGACGTCAGGAAGAAGGGTGGGGCAATCATGAGTTTAACAATAGACGGTAAATCGTTAAATCAATTAGGGGTAGCGCTTTTACCAGGATTCCAACATCCAGCCGCACCACCAATTCGTGATTATACAGTATCTATTCCTGGGCGCCCTGGTGCTTATTATTTCGGTTCTGATATTGACCCGTTACAGTTTAATTTACCATTAATCATTAAACCACAAGAAGATAGACATAAATTAGCGGTAGCTATCAGAAAAATGGTAGCTGCTTTTATTGATCCTTATGGCAAACCGAAAGAAGTGAAATTGATTTATGATTATGAGCCTGATAAATATTATCTCGTTCGATACAGTGGTTCGATTCCAATTGATCGTTATTTTAGAATGGGCAAGTTTGAATTACCTTTAACCGCTTATGATCCACACGCTTATTCTATTTTGGAAAGTACAAAGGGAATCAAATGGGGTGACCGTATTCCTTGGATGTCTCAAATACCTATTGGTCTTGGAAGAACATCCTATACAATTACCAGCCCGCAAACTTTATCAATTAATAATTACGGGTCGCTTGTTGTAAGACCAACAATAGAGATATCAGGTAGTGCAACTTCATTAACTCTCACTATAAAGGGTGAGAGTTTTTCTATTGGAACTTTTGCAAATTCAACAATTTTAATAGATGCAGAAAGATATGCAGCAATAAAAAACGGTCAGAATTTCTTATTCCAACTACAGGGGAATTTAGAAAAGTTAGAGTTTATGACAGGCGCTAATGCAATACAAATAGGCGGTTCTAACCTAAATATCAACATTGCATTCAAATACCGCGCTAAATATATATAAGGTGGTGACGTAAATGGCTGATGCGCCTAAATTAAATGGTAATGAATTTCTTGATGAAAGTTATTGGAAAATAAATCAAACTATAGAAAACGCGAATGTGGCACTTAATCAAACCATTAAAAATACAGCAGATATTGTTAAGACGGAAATCTCTATTTTAAATTTAAATCAATTCGATGTAGTGAGTAATAACCTCATAAATAAAAAAGCTCTCAGTCTGGGGGGATACTTCAATGAAAATGGTGTATGGGTAAATAACGCAGCCTTTGCCGTTTCGAATTATGTTGCTATGGTTGAAGGACAAAGTTATTCAAGTAAAGTAGATAAAGTGATTACTTACTATGATAAAGATTATAAATTTTTAGGTGGTCGCCCTCCTGGATTAGGGAAAACTATCACAATACCGGTAGGAAGTGGGATAGCGTACGCTATATTTACATTTGATATAAGTGATAGTACACCACAAGTCAATAACGGAAAAATTCTATTAACTTATGATGATTATGCAGTCAAACAGAAAAGTTTGAAGGTTGTACAGGGAAATATTGAGACCCCTTCCGCCTTGCCAAATATGATCTTAACGCCTTCCGAAAATTTATTTGATAAAACGAAGGCCATATTTGGTTATTACGATAGCAATGGTGCTTTTATTAATGACTCGGGTTGGATGACTTCTGATTTTATTGAGGTTATTGAAGGTGAAACTTATACACAACTATCATCTGGTTATCGTTCATGTTGGGATAGCAATAAACAATTCGTTCAAACGATACAAGGTAATCCGCCTTTCGTTATCCCCACAGGGAAAGGGATAAGGTATATTCGTATTATCACTCAGATTGGAAGGTTAGATACAGAAATGTTCGTGAAGGGTAGTGTATACCCATCCCAATATATCCCGTTCGAAAAATATAGTTTTGATCCTAATATTTATAACATCAATCCTACATTAAAGAAATCTAAAATCGATGGACTTACATGGAACGCATATGGAGATAGCATTACAGATAACTTCCGGTCAGATAACTATGTTGCTTTAATTTCTAAATCACATGGTGTTATACCAAGAAATTACGGTTTAAGTGGAAGGACTATTGCATCACGTCCTGCACAAGACCTTCAATATCCACCAGCTGTAACAGATTACGTAAATATGAATAACAATGCAGATATTATTACGGTATTTTGTGGAACAAATGATTACGGGAACCAACTCACATTAGGGACGATTAATAGTACCGTAAAAACAGAATTCTATGGAGCTCTTAATATACTAGCATTGGGGTTAATTGAGAAATTCCCTGGTAAGAAGATCGCTTTTATTACTCCTATGCAAAGACGTGGACCTTCATTAGCTGTTCCTTTGTCTACCTATGTGAACGCCGTCAAAGAGATTGGGATAAAATACGGAATTCCAGTTCTCGATTTATACAACAACTGCGGTCTTTATCCTAATTCGGATCTGATTAATAATACGTTTTTCAGTAATTCTGATGGGTTACACCCTAATGATAAAGGTTATAAGGTGATTGCTCCTAGAATTGCAATGTTTTTAGAAGCATTGTAAAAGGCTACATTGATAAGTCTGAGAAATTCACGCATACTTAAGCTATATGTTTTACGTAAAATAAGGGGAGATGTATGCATGAATCAATTTGAAGAAACTTTTCATAAATCCATTCGTATGCGAGGTGGTCGATACAATTTAGAGGGTGGAAATCTTACAGTTATACTAGAAGAAATAAAAGAAATGGGTAATAGTTTGATTGAAGAAATTAGAGAAATGCGTCCACATTTTCCTTCGACACATATTGATTTTATAAATAATCCAACATTTAATGCTTGTGCTTTTAAGCAAGAGGATATGTACTTTATTGGAATTAATATAGGAGTAGTTCAAGTGTTAGAAAAACTATTCAACTACATTATGGCACACCCAAATCTGATGGTTGGGATAGGTGATGCTAGTCACGAGCTAGAACAAGACATAGGTTCTAGCCTTATTGTGACAAATCATGATTACTTGAGGTTGTTTTCTAACTATGATACAGAAATAAGTTCTCCTGTCAATGAGGAAAGACGAAGCTTTGCAAAAACATTATGTGCATATGCTTTGGAATTTCTTATACTACACGAATATGGACATATAGTTAGTGGCCATGTTGACTACTTTCAAAATAAAAGAAGTTCTTCTTTTATCTTTGAACTTAATTCTCGAGAAAAAAGCGGATTATTTATGCAAACATTAGAAATGGATGCTGATAGTTATGCAACAACACGGTGTGCTCAAAGAATGATTTATATTCATACTCAATTAAAAGGTTTTTATAATAAGTTAGGAGTGCCTTCAATAAGTTTTAGAGAGTATTTTAAACAAAGGTACTATTCAATATATTTTGTATTTAGACTTTTTGGAGAAGTAGACTATGATCTAAGCGCTTTAGAAGAAAATAGTCATCCTGCATCAGGTTTTAGACAGTATTTTCTTTTGTTAGTACTACATTCTGCATTTGTAGCAGAAGGACAAGAAGAATTAATTACTGAAACGGAATTAATTGAAGTTTTAAAGGAAGTTGCAACTGAGTGCGAACAAGCATTAAAAACAATATCTGAGAAGATTTTCACTCCTGCTCCGATACGCATAGTAGCTACGCCGGAAGGGAATTCACACATTATCAAAATTATGGAGAATTGGAAGAATGTAAGACCGTTACTAGAGCCTTATAGTATGGCTACACTACCTCCAATTGAAAACTGGAATGTTGAGAACTAAAGTTTTATAAGATATATATTAACTGGCTTGAAAGGAGAATAAGTTATGTGGATTGTAATTATACAGGACTCATATTCCCCGAATGTATTTTATTTTAATGATTATAGTGAGGCCAAAAGAAACTATAATGAACAAAGTTTAATAGGCGTTGCATGTGCTTTAGCTGAATGTAAGGAATCTAATTTTATTTAAAATAAGGATTTAAGAGGGACAATTGTCTCTCTTTTTATTTTGAAAGGAGAGTTTTTCTTTTAAATGCACCAAATGTAGTCATAACAATATTGAAAAAGATATTGAGTTTATTAATACAACGTGTGGTGCAGAGTGCGGATACGAGGGGCATAAATATAACTTAACTTGTGGTGCATTTTTGAATGAAATGTATAGTGGTACTAGTTGGGGAGGGGTTTGCAGAGAAGAAGTTGCAGAAGAAATTCATGATGATCTATTTACTGATGCGCAGGACATAAAAGAATCAAGTAGCAAAAATACAACATTAAAATCTTATGGAGACAGCATTACAATTTTCGGAGGTACTTCTAATTTTAGATAATAAAAGTAGCTAATAACTTGAAACATATAAGAGTTTACGATATTAACATGAATTTACTATCTATTTTGGAGAATGCATATAATGTTGCTTACATCATGATGCATATAAAGTGTTTGCTCCTAGAATTGCCGCGTTTTAGAAACACTTTAATATCAGGTAGTGTTATGCTAGTCTAAAAGAAAGCAATGGTTATAGGAGGAAAGTATGACATCTATAGTTAATTTCATAAAAACAACTCCGAGGTGGAAGAGGATTCTAGCATTATTCATTCTAGCATCCTTGTTTTGTATTGTATTTATATATAAAATTTCGGAAAGTAAAGAGCCTCTTCGTGAATTAGCACAAGAGCACGAGCTGTTAATAGGTACAGCAATAAATACTCCATCTTTTCTGGAAGATGCAACGTATAAAGAGGTTGTGAACAGAGAATTCAATGTAGTCACTTTAGAAAACGAATTGAAATTCAAAAATGTGCATCCTCAAATAGATAAGTATGATTTCTCGGCGCCTAATCGACTTATAGATTTCGCGATAGAAAATAATCAAAAGGTAAGAGGACACACTTTAGTCTGGTCTTATGCCCTTCCTGATTGGATAACAAAAGGAAATTTATCGAAAGAACAGCTTAGGGGAATCTTAAAAAATCATATCCAAACTGTGGTTAGTCAATATAAAGGTAAAGTGTATGCATGGGATGTTGTAAATGAAGTTTTTAATGAAGATGGTACATTGCAGGATAATATTTGGCTAAGAAACATTGGCCCAGAATATATAGAGTTAGCATTTCGATGGGCTCACGAGGCAGATCCATCTGCTCTTTTATTTTATAACGACAATGGAAATGACGAATTAAATAAGAAATCTGACGCTATATACAATCTTTTTAAAGATTATAAGAAACGTGATGTTCCGATACACGGGATAGGCTTCCAAATGCATAAGAGTATAGATAAACCTATCAAGTACGAAGAAATTTCCAAGAATATGGAACGATTATCTAGCGTAGGTTTAAAAGTTGAAATAACGGAAATGGATGTTCAGATTCGAAATAGAACTGAATCATTGGAGAAATCTTTAGAAAAACAAGCAAAGATATATGAAGACACTTTAAATATTTGTCTATCAAATAAAAATTGTAATGCATTTATAATGTGGGGATTTACAGATAAATATACTTGGGTTCGAAATTATACAGGAAAAGATGATTATCCGTTAATTTTTGATGATGCATACAAACCAAAACAAGCATATAATGCAATACGAGATACACTTTCAAGATGAGATTTACTTTGAGTGGTATCTGATTTTTCTATTAACATACACTTTTAAAATAAAAAAGAGACAATCGTCTCTTTTTTATTTTAAAAAGAAGGTGATACATTGCTAAAACTCTACAACAAACAAATGCAACTCAAGGCATATCTTGAAAATGCATATAATATAAAATACAACCCGCCACTCAATGAACTTTGGACGGCGGGTTTTTCATTACCGTTTACTGATCCAAAAAGAAAAGAAATTGAAACATTTGATTATGTGGAGATTTTTGATAACGGTAAACGTATCGGTATGTTCCGTATTATGGATAGCGAAGAAGAAAGAGAAGCACATGAAAAAATAATAACGTATGACTGCGAGCACGTTTTATCCACTTTGATGGATAGCGTGCTTTTTGGTTATCACGAAAGATTAAATTTAACCACAAGGGAGAATATCGAGTATCTTCTTAGCAAACAGAGAATCAAGCATTGGAAACTTGGTCGGTGTGATTTCGTAAAATATTTTCAATATAGTTGGGAAAATGAAGATACATTATTAGGCCCAATATATAGCATTCCTAAGCCATTTGATGAGAAATTCCAATGGACTTGGGATGATTCATCTTATCCTTGGACATTAAACATTGTCCGATATTCTGAAGAAATTACGGGTGAACTTCGATACAGGAAGAATATGAAAGGTATTAAACGAAAAGTAGAAGCTAAGGATGTTATGACAAGGATTTACCCGCTTGGTTATGGAGAGGGAGTTAATCAGCTCACAATTAAAAGTGTTAACAACGGTCTTCCCTATATAGATGCTCCTGATTTTGTTAGAGAGTTACATGATGGGTTTGATTATATTTGGGTAGATAGACGATTTGAAGATGCTCAATCGCTTTATGCTTCAGCGAGGGCGATGTTACTAAAAGCTTGCATGCCAAAGGTTACGTATGAAATTGATGCAATTGATTATGAATTGATTGATCCATACAAAATAGAAAAGTATGAGACTGGCAAGCTAGTACGTTTATACGATGAGGATTTTAATATATTTGTTGACTTACGAGTAATGGACCGTCAAAAAGATGATGTTACTGGTAATCCGCTTGATGTAAAACTTGTATTAGAAAATAAGGTAACTGATATAGGGACGATACAAGCTGATATTGAGAAGAGACAGAAAGTCAATGAAGTGTATTCTCAAGGAACAACTAATATTGACAGTCAACCTTTCCAAGATAATTGCGATCCAGAACATCCGGCTATTATTAGGTTTCAAATACCAAACGATGTAAAGAATGTGAATCAACTGATACTGACATTTGAAACGTTACGATTTAGAGCGTATGAGCGCGCCATTAAAGGCGGAGGTGCTGTTGTAGGTTCAACGCAGGCTGGTGGTGGAGTAGTATCATCCACGTCCGCTGGCGGAGCTATTGTACAATCGACGTCAAGTGGTGGTGGTAGCGTACAAACGTCATCTAGCGGAGGGGGGAGTGTGCAATCTTCAAGCGGTGGCGGAGACCATGTTCATAAGATGTTTCATGGTGGTGGTATTGTTCCTGCTGAACCTCCAACGATTGGATTGTACACAGCTTTTTCAGATCCCGGTAGGAATACAGCAGCTTCATTTTATGCAAAAGGAACTGGCTCAAGCTTATACACACATGGTTCTAGTGGCGATCATACACACGTTGTGACGACACCAAATCATACGCATACGATGACGACACCAGATCATCAGCATTCTATGAGTCTGCCAAACCATCAACACGATATGCACCTTGATCCACACAGCCATGAAATTACATTGCCAAACCACACCCACGAAATTGAGTTTGGCATTTTCGAATTATACCAAACCCCATCAAAAGTAATGATTGAAGTAGATGGGAATACATTGCCGTTTGATTCAATAAGAGGACAAGATATTAATTTGATCCCTTATTTAGCGAAGGATAACGAAGGGAAACTGCAACGCGGCCGTTATGTTGAAATTAAAATTACACCAAATAGTTTAGCTAGAATTAACGCTACTGTTACAGGGCGACTGTTTATCCAGTCAAGAAGTGGCGGTACGTATTAAGATAAATGATTCAATAATAATAAAAGGAGATTAATAATATATGAAAACAATTGAAATTCATACACAAGGTGGATTAAAGCATAAAGTACAAACTGAAGTATATAATGCGGAAGCGCTGAATACAAAACTAAATGACAATGATTTAATAACGGTATTGATTGGTGATTTCATTATTCAACGCATTGATGTTAAACGTATCATTCCATTAAATATCATTGATACGGAAGGTGCTAAAAAGGTAGAGGTTCACACGAATGCTGGAAAAGTGATTGAGATTACAACAAACGATTATGATCCAATCTATCTAAACGAACAGTTAAACAATAATAATACAATAACGGTTGTAATTGGTGATTATATCTTCTCACGAATTGATGTGAAACAAGTTGTCCCTGTCCCAGTGAAAGAAGAACCAAAAGAGCGAGAACAACCACCTGTAACAGAACCAGGGCAACCAACAGCCCTAGTTGAACCGCCAACGGAAGAGCCAAAACCCGAAGAAACGAATTAATTTATCTTTTCTTTTGTGAAAATCTTATTCATTCTATATTATTAATAGCAGATATTATAGAAAGGGGAATAAGATATGAATTTATTTGAATTGGATCTTTATAAAGAAGTAGAAAGTTTAGCTTCAGAAAAAGGTTACACTATCGAAGTAGAGATTGGGGCTTCAGATGACCCATTAGGATTAGCTCATCACTATGTTGATTATCAGAATAAGAAGATTGAGATTGTAGTCCCTGAAGGTCATCCCGAAATTATCCCTATTTTTGCACATGAGTTATTTCATGCGATATTATTTTTGAGAGGGTTCCCAAGACTTTTAAGAAGTCCTGAAATCCAATATAACGAATTGGACGAGTTTTTGGCACAAACAATTGAAGATCGTGCGCATCATTATTATTTATATCCTCTAATGAAAGAAAGAGGATATATGTATGATGAAGAAAATAAAGCATTTGCTGAAAATCTTTATAATGCAATGTTGGATACTAGCACATTAGAAGAGATCGATTTTGCATTTAATGTTTTAGAAATGGATTATAGAGATCCTGTATTATTCCAAGATTACGAACAAAAAATCAAAAAAAAGACACCAAATGTATACGCTCTTTACAGAAGGTTCAAACGACTTTATTCAACAATAAAAGATCCGAGAACTATGAGAGAATCCATATTGAAAGTATGTAGACAAGTTGAATCTTCAGCTGGAAAATATGGGGTGGAGTATTCATTTAAAGAAAAATTCAATGTCCCTATGATTCCGAATGACTATGAAAAAGGACAGTTATGTTCTAAATATTTGATAGCTAAGAGACTTTATCCATTAAAACATCAATATATCTTTGATATAAATAGTGGTCAATGTGTTAAAATTCTTGACTCTAGTATATTTACAGATGAAAAAGTTAAAAAGATATTAGATACGGAAAAATTAAATTATTTGTTTAATTAATTTATAGATGAAATGGAAAATTAGTTTGGAAAAAAATACAGTTTTAAAACAAAGAGAGACGAATTAGTCTCTCTTTTTATTTTAAAAGGAGGTGAACAATTGGAGCGAGTTCATGACATTTTCAGAAGTCTTAACATAATCGATATTTTTAATTCAGCACAATTCAAAGCAGTTTCATTTGTAAGCGGTGGACTAGGAACGTTTTTAAGTTTGGTTTATGGAAAAACTAATCTAATCTGGATATTCATTCTGATGATGGTTGTTGCACTCGATTGGATTACAGGAAGTAAAGCATCAAAGTTAGATGGATCGTATTCATCAGCATATGGAGTAGAAGGCATCGCACGTACCGTGGTGCTTTTTTTGTTGCCATGCTTAGCTCACATGTTTGATATCGCATTCAAGTTACCAGATTTCTTTTTCTTTATGGTAACTGGTGGTTTAACATATCACATTTTCAACAGTTTCACCGCTAATTGTGTTCGTGTTGGCTGGGACAAATGGATTCCAACATGGTTACTGGAAAGCGTAGCAAGTGAAATTGAAGCGAAAATAAAACGTTCTGATACAAGGAAACGGAGGAAATAAAGATGCAAGAGAAATTCAAGAATTACGGATTATGGGTAGCATTGTTTGCACTGTTAGGGATGGTATTAATGGATACCGTCCCACATTTTAATTTAGGAAGATATCAAGAATACGTAGATATGATTCTGTACATTTTGATTGCTGCAGGTGTTGTATCTAATCCTACAGCGGGTAAATGGTTTGCGGATAAACGAAACAAAGGAGTGGATAAATAATGAGACAAATTATTGATATTTCAAAATGGAATGGTGACATTAACTGGCCTATAGCAAAGCAATACATTGATTTCATCATCGCTCGTGTACAAGATGGTTCAAACTATGTAGATCCATTGTATAAAGGATATGTACAAGCCATGAAGCAACATGGTATTCCTTTTGGTAACTATGCATTCTGTCGCTTCGTTTCTGAAAATGATGCAAGAGTAGAAGCTCGTGACTTCTGGAACCGTGGAGACAAGAGCGCGACAGTCTGGGTTGCAGATGTTGAAGTGAAAACAATGAATGATATGAGAGCGGGCACACAAGCATTTATTGATGAACTACGTCGATTAGGTGCTCAGAAAGTTGGTTTATACGTTGGTCATCATATGTATGCTCCGTTTGGTATGGCAAATGTAAAATCTGACTTTGTTTGGATTCCTCGTTATGGCGGTAACAAGCCAGCTTATCCATGCGATATTTGGCAATACACAGAGACAGGTAATGTACCTGGTATCGGTAAGTGTGATTTGAATCAATTGATTGGCAGTAAATCATTATCTTGGTTTACAGGAGAGGAACAAACAGAACAATTTGTTGCTAATGGTGGCTATCAATACGTTAAATCTGGTGGATTTGGTATTTCACTGGTTCAGGAAGTCGTAAATGCTATGAATGAGCGTGGAACAAAAGGGAAGGTTGTCTCTGATCCATTAACTGGTTTAGCGTACTTACAAACTGAAGTACTACCTAATGGCGAGCTTGATAAGATTACAGCTTGGATGGATGAAAGAAACTGGTGGTACGAATACATTAAAAAATAAAACAAAAGAATAGTTTTATGAACAAAAATTATTATCTGGTTCTATATGTAGATAATTATATATTGATTTTCATCTTTATAAATGTTAGGGTAAATATACACCGTTTCTTATTTATCTATGAGTACTGTCTGTAGAACGAATAGAATAATTTGAAAAAAATCCCCTTTTGCACCTATATGCAGAAGGGGATTTTAATATTTATGAGATTTAAAATTTACTTTTAGATAACGCTTTAAGTACTGGCTTTACAATTAAACCTATTAAACGAAAGCCTTTAAATATAGAGCGTACAACTTTCATGAAGACGCCCCCTGAAAGAAATTATATATTAAGTATGTATTATTTCTTTTCTTTAACTTCACATTCAGCTTCAATGAATTTTAATACTTTACCCTTTGTTTTTATGTGCTATTTCACGGATTACATCTATATAAGAATCACTTGCTTCCCCTAGAAGATTTAACCCTCTCAAGAAATCACTTTTTGTTTTATCATCTATGTTTGATAATATTAACTCTATACCTTCTCTTCTCGTTTTCATTGATTGAAGTACTTTCTCATGAATGTCTTTGTAATCAGCACTAGGCTCTAAGTCTTCGAATTTAAGAGTTACTTTCTTTAAATCGTTAAGTGCAATTTTGTAATTATCATCACCAACTGCATCATATACAGCACTCGTAGCTTTGCTTAATTCATCACTTAGGTCAAATAAGGAATTCGTATATGTGAAGGACTTATCATTTAAAGTCTTGTGTCTTGATGACTCTGTAGAAGTCTCCGATACAGTTTCTTGTGAAGCTGACTCTTTCGGATGGTCTTTTGATATCTCACAACCTACCCCTAGTAACATGATTGGTAAAACTACGTATGCTAGTTTTTTTGCTTTCATTATGAATCCCCCTCGATAACTAAAGCCTTCTTATTTCAATGTTTTCATTGCTTCTATAAACTTGTTTGAAGCCTCGTTCGTTAGGGTTAATCCTCTCATAAAATCTTCGCTTGCTATGTTGTCTATGCTAGCATATTGAATACTAATTGCATCTCGCATATCTTTCATAGAATCTAAGAGAAGTTTATGTGTTTCTTCTTGATTATACCCTGGGTCTTTACTTGGTTTTAAATCATCATACTTTAGTGTTACGCTTCTTAAGTATAGTAAATCGTTTTTATAGCTATCTTTTGAAGTACTTAACGTACTATCTTTATTAATTATCATAGCTAAATCGTTCATTGCTTTTTCAAACTCTTTATTTAAGTCATTAATAGCAACCCTATAGTCTATCGCTTCGCTAATCTGAGTTGTCCTTTCAGGAGATACTTCCTCAGAGGTTTCTTTTGCTGGAGTTTCCTTCTTTGAATCCTCTTTAATTGTAGTTTCTTTCGCTGTACTATCTTTAGGGTGGTCTTTAGACATCTCACAACCTACCCCTAATAACATGATTGGAAGTGCTAAACATATTAGTTTCTTTGGTAACATTGTGTATACTCCTTTTTAAAAGTGTTGTAATTAATTAACATATGGAACCATAACATGAATTACATAAATAAGATATATAAATTTTTGTCTTTAAGGAAAATTTTGAGTGTTTTATCAATATGAAAACGTGTATTACGGTTTAGAGAATCTCATATCGTATGCTTTTTAAAAATTTTTCCCTTATCCCATCCTCAGTGTTTGGAATTTTTTATCCTTATAAAGGTTGAGTAACGAAATAGAAATTGACTACACAATTAATGCAATACCGTAAAATTTGTTTATTGTATTGATGAAGAATATTATATACATGCTTGGGAATGAAAATAAATTTATAGGATGTGAAATGACAATATAATAGAAGGAAAAATACAACATACGATTCTCTTTTTGGCAGAGTATGTAGATACAGATAAGGAATTTACAATTGATGAGAAGTTAAACGTGGATGGTTCACTACGATTTAAGGAACACAACAGAAAAGGGAAAACATATTATATAACGATAAACGAAACTTACGTATGGTAACTGTGTATATTACTATAATACAGTATACTCATAGGAGGTAGATATGTGTTTGATAAAAATGAAATAAAAAAAATAAATGAGGCACTTCAAGCTAATGCATTAGATCCAAATATAATTGGCCCTACACTTCCCCCGGTTCC
>NZ_JAKUDW010000071.1:0-27169 GCF_022662595.1 Bacillus cereus group sp. BfR-BA-01524
TAATATTACCTCAGCAGGACTACAACCTACAATCCGCCTTCTTTGAAGTTTAGTTAAATTATTTATAAATATGTCTTCTAATTTCTTCGAATCAACACTATTAAATTCAATATTTTCAAAATTATTTTTTAAAGCAGCTATTTCAGTCAAAATTGACGGTGGTATTCCCTTATATTTATCATTAATTACATAAGAAAAATTCTTTATTTCCCACCTTTCTTCCCATTTTTCTAATAGTTTTTTAAAATCCTCTTTTAGCTTTTTAATAGCATATACTTCGGTTGAATCTTTTGAGATGTCTTCTGGTCCATAACACTGATAATAATCTCCTTTACTAGGAATAAACCCATCGTTTTTTTCATCTCCCTGTCGTCCATAAGCTCTTACTTTTATAAATTCAGAATCATATGCTGACATTAAGTCACAAAATAAATCCTCAAAAATCTGCCCATCACTCATTAACAATTTTAGTTTAAACTCTTTAATCTGAATCTCAAGAATGTAGTTATCCATTATAGTCTCCCAATCATATCAGTAGTATAAAAGATTCCAGTTTACTAAATTATTTTACACTATATAAAATATGTTACAACTGCTGGACTGAATCTACTAAGGAACCTTACCAGCTCTTCCACAACATGGGTGCAATGAAAAAACTACTCTACATAAAAGTTCGATTGATGAGGTAGGTTCAATTTATACTATACAAGGATTAGATTAAATGTAGGTTTCATATTAAGACCATCTATCTCCTATAATGAGAAAATGATAAATTATTAATATTAAGTTATATATATAAAGACACTGAGGTATTTAAAGGGTTAGTAAATCACCCTAATGCTTCAAAAATAAAAGAAGAAATCATTTTAAATGAGTTTAATATCTTGCTTAAACGAGGGATAAAAGGTCTTTATTTATATGTATATGGTGAAAAGCTAAGAGACAAGTTACTGGAAATAAAAAATGTTCTTTAGTACAAATAATATAATGAAAGGCTTAAATATCTTTCTAATTCAAAGCCTTACACTTTATTATCGAAATACTATGCACACAAACAAATTCTATTGTATGTGTTGCCCCGCTTTTAATTTAACACTGGGTGCTTAATAATAAACTATAAAGTGAACAACTTTAGCAACAACATACATATGGGCTTAGATCCTTAATTTTCAGTTTTATTAAATGCAGCAGCATTTAATAAAACTGAAAAACAGATATTCCACTGCAGCATCAAAGTAAAAATATTCTTGAGGAGAATGTAAATTATAGAATGATGAAAAAGTCCTCTTATAGACTATTAGTCATTTTATAGGATTCCTTAAATAGCACGGTTCGAAAGCTTCCGTAATTATATTCCTTTAAAAATTTCAAAATCAATTAAAGAATTCCAATGTACAAATACAACAAATCTGAACTATTTTGAGTCCATGAATAACCCAAATGCCCCATCGTCTAATTACAGATTCTTTATAAATAAGGACCAAAAATCTTAATATCTTCCAAGCCGCCCTATTAGTTCACAGTCAGAAATAAAATTAGCCGCTATTTCTAGCGGCCTATAAATTGTAAATTTTTGCTGCCTTATAAAAGGATTGCCCTTCCCTTATATGCATGCATCAATATATAATGAAAATCACATTACCAAACAACTCAATTCTAATTCATCTTTAATTTTAAATCAAAGTAAATTACGACAACAAAAGAATGAATTAATATATTATCTATCTTTCCTTCTTTTAAAAACACTTTATAAATTCTAAGATAATTCCCAAAAAACTAATCACACTAAAAATTTTCCTCTCTAGATTCCCCAACTTGATTGGTTGATATTGTTGAAATTAAATTTGGTACAAATCTTTCACAAAAACCTGAAATGAGAGAAAATACAGCTATTGCATTCATATTATTTGAATAAATCCCTAATACTAAGTTTGAATTTGATGCAATAATAATGAACGAACCTGAAATCGCACCTATTAAAAGTCTAGAATATCCTTGCAATACTACATTTCTAAAAGGAGAAAGGATATCAAAAGATAACTCATTAAACCTAATTAAACTGGATAAGAATGCACCGCTCAATCCACAAACAGTACCCACAATAAAAATCTTATTTAAATCCGAATAGATATACATCAATGATGATAGTAAAAATATTATTAACATTAATAAGCTATTGCACATAACATACCAAAAAATAGCATTAGATTTTGCACGAGTATTAATAAAATTTTCAACCCTTATAAAGCTACTAAGAACATTTTCTGTTTCTACTGAATTGAAAGCTGAATACAATGCAGAGGCTAATTGTTGATTTGCAAGTTTTTTATCTTTACTGGATAAAATGACATTTGAAATACTTGACAATTGACTAAACTCTGAAACAGCTGGTTTAAGATAAGTAGGTATATTTTCATGCCAGAATCCCACTCCACCCGACCTAGTTCTATAAATCTCAAATCCCGGTCCGTAATGGATTATTTTACCAATTTCATTTACTGACTCCTGGATACTTTCTTCTACTAATTTAAAGTTTTCTATTCCTTCTTCATCAGAATCCAACTCTTGTGCTAATATTGTTCCCAACAACCAGTTAAGTTTATAATGAAATTTTCTTGGCGCCCGACTATATATGAGACCTTTTAGTCGTATACATTCTCTTATTATTTCCTTGTTCTTTCCCTTATAAATATCCCTTATACCCCAACCTAAACCATTACCTTTCCCTAAATATACAACAAAGTCATAGCTTTGGCTGATAATCACCTTAATATAATCACCATTTGCACTTATGTCCCCCACTTTGTAAAGTTTCCATTTTAAATTTTGTTCTTCATCAGCACATTCAGGTACTATACTTCCTTTTTCAGATTCAGTATCACTCACTATAACAGTACCATTCACAGTAATCACTCCCAATAACAAATACTATCTAAATCAAATAAGTTTATAAAAACATTAAATTTTTCTAACATGTGAACTAACTACTAACCCGTAAAAAAATTTAATGTTTAATAAACTAATCTAATAAGCTATACAAAGGTATATTATACACCATAAAAAGAAACTAAAATCTTTTAATTTAAAACATTTTATAGGATTTTCAATAAAATAATTCTTCTCATATATTATCGCTTTTCCTTTATAAAAGGAAATGGATTTACAAGCAGGAACTATGAATTTTCCCACACCTTAAAATTATAACATCAAATAGTTTATTTTCTTTTAACTCATAGATGAAATTAAAAAGAGGCTTATTAACTTAAAAGCCTCTTTTTTATATAATAACTATCTTTTATCATAAATATGGAAATATACATAGGGAACCCCCATATTTGTAGTATGATCATAAGTATATAAATGATCCTTATTATTAACACACTGCCCTAGCTTTCTATCAAGCTTTTTATCATAGTAGATGTTAACTTTTCCTTCACAGATTGGACAGTAACCGGATTTACTCACTTTATATACCTTACTATCTTCTTTACATAGAATGGGTTTTTCATTTCTATAAACTATACCTTCTTTATTTAAGTCTTCATATTTACTGTTTTGATCCAGTGCATATAGAATTAGACCAATTGTTATCATAAATAAAAACACCTTATAGTCACTATTACTAAACAAATAACCCACAATAGTAACAACAGCAGAAACTATAGATAAAACCCCTGAAATTTCAAACCTTTTTCTATAACCCTTCACTCCTCCAAGGACTTCCCTATCCAATCTATCTTCATACTCAACAACTATTTCTTCCTGATTAGATAGATTTCGATTGTCAATATAAATATCTTGCTTACTATTAATACCCAATCCGATATTTACATTACCCGTTCCAGCGTTAATCACATTATTCGCCTTTTCTCTTGAATTAGATTTAAATCCGCAGAAAGGACAATATAAATATTCATCACTAAAATCTTTATAGCACTTAACGCATTCTATAAAAAACACCCCCAAAGTGAGAAAAAATAATTGAGAAAGACAAGTATAGTTTATGAGATTTTGATTTCCCTAAAAAATTCATTTATTCCACACATATTCTTGTATAGCAGGAAATCTTATAAACTAATATCTATTAAATCTCCATAATATATATTTCTTATTAATGTTTCTTTTTCCTTTTATATAAGCTCCAATAATCTCTAAAAATATATAATTTTAGACATAAATTTACTTATAGCGCCCTTATTTATTGTAATTTTCTATATTTTTAGATAAAATATATCCAAATTCTGTTATTATTAATACATATACTGCAATAGGATGAGGAGGATACTATGGATACTTTAGTCACAGAATATGAAGTAGTCGCTAATATGTTAAATGATTGGTATATTGAAATCCGTGCAAGACGAATTGATAACGCTCACCAGCTAAAAGAAGAAATTGATAATAGAATGAAAGATGTCTCGGATCAGAGTTTGCACTTATATTACTCCCTATTAGATTTTCGTTATAAATACATAGTAGATAATTTAAATATCTCAAAAGATTGCTTCGACAAAGTAGAAACTTTTCAAATTCCAAATGATAATATATTAACCTACTACTATCACTTCTTTAAAGCAATTCATGCAAGTACCGTAGGCAGCTATTCAATAGCAAGAGATCATTATGATAAGGCAGAAGAACTTCTACATGAGGTATCTGATGAAATTGAGCAGGCTGAATTTTACTATAAAATTGGTGCTTTCCATTACGATATTTACGAATCACTCCAATCAATTAAGTATGTTAATAAAGCTAAAGAAACATTCTCTAAACATGAAGGCCATGAACGAAATATTGGATTCTGTGAAAACCTTTTAGGCATGGCATGTACCAATTTAAGAGAATGGGCATTAGCGGAAGAACATCTTGTAAAAGCAATGGATCTATTCCAAAAAATTGGAGAAGAAAAATTCACTGTAATGGTTCGTCATAATTTAGGTTTATTATATGCAGGGCAAAATATGTCTGAATTAGCTATTCGCTACCTCTCTGAAGTATCCGAGAAGAAACCTAACCACTATAAAGCCATTTTCATCGAGGGCAGAGAACACTCTAAACTAGGAAACCAAGAAACTGCTAATACTTTATTTGAAAGAGGATTACAACTCTGTACAGAACTAAACAATGAAGAATATCAGCATCGATTTAAAATTTTGAGAGACATTAATAATAATGTCCCTGCCGAGAAATTAGAAGCTACCATTCTTGCAGGAATTGAATACTTTGAACGAGAAGATTTATATGAGTATATCTATGAATGCTGTAATGCTTTAGCAGAAAAGATTTTTGAACAAGGCCAACATGCCAAAGCAGGTACATACTTCTATAAAGCAATTCAAGCTAAGAAAAGAGCCGATGCGAAAGGAGCTTTAAAATGAAAAAGCTAATTAAAGTGATGAGTATTGCTACTGCTCTAATATTTACATTGGGAATTACATCTCAAACAGATAGTCACGTAGTAAAAGTCGTTCAAAGTATGATGGCAGACGGAGACCATGGTGGTTGATGTCCTTTGACCCGGAATATATTCCTGGGTCTTTTTTATTGATACAAGATATAAGTCGTTAGTTTAAACTATATTGTTGGGAAGGAAGGCTTATATAAAGGAGGGTGAAAATGATTAAATACCCAGGAATTTCACCTTGTATTAGATCCGTTGTAATATTTTTCAAAAAGCATCTGTTAATAAAAATTCTAATCTGTCTAAATAAATTAAAAATTCCGGTTTATTATAATCCCTAATAAAATCCCCTCAAATTAGAAGTGTAACATCCATGTTTACTCACAGTCTTTTACACATTCTACTTTAAGGGGAGAGTATCCTATATTCTTATATATTCTCATAATAATTTGATAAACTAAAGAAAATTTCTATGAAGCTATGAGTTAAGAAATTCTTTGTTTACAATTAGAAAACTAATTAACTATGTCATAAATACAATAAATATTACATTATTATAAAACGATATATTTATTATTAACTTTAACCTATAATGTATCGATATTAGTAAACTTTATTATAATTTAATATGCAGATCGTTTTGGGTTTGCTAGTCCCCATTCTTTAATTTGTGTACCTAAAATTCTAAAATATATTTTTTGAAACTCCAGTAGATGTTCGGAGATATTCTCTAATATTTCTAATTTACTTTTCAGTTTATTAACAAATTCAATTGGTGTATTAGGATGCATGTGACTAAGTTCTTCACGTAATCTATTCTTCACCTTTTCAAATTCAAATTTTCCTAAAGGATTAAAGCTTAATGATTCTATTAAATATTTTCTTGTTCTATCTTTTTTCGCTAATTTTTTTTGTTCTTCAATATATTTCAAAAAATCTTCTTTACTTCCAACAAATTCATTATCAAAATTTCTTCTTTCATTTTCTAAACGTGGAATAAGACCTGGAATTTCAAAAACAAATTCAAAATAAGAATGATAGTTATCAGAATGTAAGCCTTCTTTAATATCCACGAAGGGAAAAAACTTAAAATTATCATCATAAATCGATAGTATTTTTAATTGTTCCAAAGCACTTATCTTTAAGTTATTTCCAAAATTCTCATAAACTTTGGGAGAAAAAAGATTTTCCTTTTCATGTACAGGTAATATTTCACAACCAATTATTGTTTTTTCTTTATATTCCTCATATACTCTAGCAACCTTTCTACTAGTTTCACCGATAACTCCTTCAGGCTCTTTTTTATCGCTATCTACTAAAACAAATGCTATATGTTTATTAAGTATTTGTTCTTCATATATCCTATAAGTATCATTTCCTCCTCCATGAGAACGATCAAAAGCTATAGAACATGGTAAGTTTTTAATATTTGAAAATTCATTTCCTATAAACTCATAAAAATGACAATCATCTAAGTGCTCGGATACTAATCTTGTTTTCTCTATAATTTCCGCATTCAAGAACTGTCTTAAAGGCACCTCAAAAACAGCAGTTATATAGGAATAGCTATTAATACCACTCTCTTTTTCTTCATCAATTCTCTTAAATTCATAATTTGGTGGTTTTACAATTATTTTAGACGTCACTCGCTTTGGTATATTTGCTAGTGTAGTATAATCATGACTTAACATTTTTAAATTTCTTTGACAGAACAAACTCATTCCATCTAGTTTACTTAAAAAATCTAAGCAGCTTCTTGTTGAGATTATATAATGATAGCCTTTTCTATGACTAGAAATTATGTTATCTAATGCTTCCAAATCTTCTGTTGTAGGTTTATTACATTCGAAATATTCCATTAAAGATGGGTCAATATAAATTAGCATTCTATACCTCCGGATAGAAGAAACCGAGAGGCCAATCTTCAATAACACCTTCTTCGTCATATGAAACGCTTTTCAAGCAAGTCTGTGAAGGATTTTGACGCTCTGTATCTCCAAATATTAAAATGTTTATTTTTTCTTTATCAATTTTTTCTTTATAAACTAATTGACCTACGCGATTTATAATAGTTTCACTATGAGTCTCGATAATAATATTTAGAATAATCCCTCGCCCTCTAGCTTTTTCAATACATTTGACTAATGCATCTGTTAAACGTGCTTGAAGTGCTGGGTGTAAATGCAGCTCAGGTTGCTCAATTACAATATTATGCTTATTATACCTACTAAGAAAACGTGGAACCCTCAAAGCTTCATCACTGTTTTCTACTCTCCAAAGTAGTAACAGTATAGGTAATATTTGAGAAAAACCAAAACCAGTGTCAGCTAAATTCAAACTCTCATTACCATCAAAAGATATATTTAATGTTACATGGCCTCCACTAGCCTTAGTTTCAATTTGAAAACCAAAATTTTCTTTCATCCATTTTTTAAACTTCTTTTTTTGATAACTACTTAGATTATTAATAGCCATAGGAATATTTTCTCCCATTGGGTCTATTTCATCAACAGCCAGCCCTTGAATTCTATAGTACCTTTGTGCACTTGCTCTTAAGGGAGCTATATAGTGCACTTGTGCAAAATAGGAATGTAAATATTCATTACATATTTCAATTAATTTTTGTGCATAAGCCCCAAATAATAAATTATTTAAGTCTTCATAACCTTTTTCATCAGCAGTTTTTAAAGCTTTTATTATCTCATTTTCATAAGAATTCATATTACTTTCATTCATATTAAATAAATCTAGTTGCTTATTATTTTCAAAGAAAAATTCAATATTACCCTCAAAGATCATGTTATGTGAGTTCAAGTCCTTCTCAAGCTTTTCAATTAATTCCTTATCTCTATTTGCAATTAATTCGATATTTTTTATTGTTAATTCTCGCATGAATATTTTCATATCATTCATTAGTTTACTCTGGTACTCTATTTTATCTACCATCTCACTTTTTGATAATACATATTCATATATCAATTCGTGAAAGTGATCTGTAATATCTGATTTTTCTCTAATGTTTTTTTCACTTGTTCCTTCATCTTCTTGATTTTTCAATACAAATAAAGGTAAAAAATCCTTAAAAACATCAGGTCGATCTATAATAAATAAATTTTCTATTTCTTTATTATTAATACTCAATTTATAACTATTATTATGTTCTACAAGTTCTATTTGATTTTTAAATATGGTAATACTAACTCTTTTTATGCTTTTTTCCATTAAATCAACTTTTAATGATAATTGAGCTGGTTTTTTACTTCTTCCTCTGTAGCGTCCATTAATTTTGAAATCAAAATCAAATCCTATAATTTTTTCTTCACTTTTTTTATTCACACTCTCTTCAAAACTACCAAAATCTACATTTCCCTTACTATACCATAAAATAGGTTCATTTTTTTTTGTGGATAAGGTTTGTTTCATAAGGGGAAAGAATCTAAGAAAGGTACTTTTACCAGAACTGTTTTTTCCAACAAGTATTGTTAATGGTCTTATATCAATATAACCAGTATCTTTTAAACTTCTTAAATTTCTAATTTTTATTCGATCCAATATTCTCACTCCAATTCTTACCTATTTCAAAATCAATATAATTGCATTTTAACATATTTATGCCATCCGTTTAGATATTAATTATTCAAGTAGTTTCAATCTTCTAGCTAAACTTTGAATATCCATCCTTGTCTATACATAAAGTACAATTTGAGGAAATGATTTTTTGTACATATTGATATCGATCTAATTTTCTACTTACTAAAGCTTAATGGTATTTTACATATTAAAATTTAAAAAATAAATTTCTATAGCTAGTAAAGAACACTCATAAAAATCTTATATTTATAAGTTAAAAGTCTAACTTTTCTAGTGAGTAAATTTTCAAGCACACGGGTTAACAAGGAGTTATTATTAATAGGAGGAAAACTAAGTACATACTATATTTTTAAAATATCCAGTGAGGATCTAATTTAAACGTTAGTAATATAACAGGTATTATAAAGATGCTGTAGCTAAATAAGTAGATCGTTAACTTTAGTTCACTTATGTATATTTGTGCCACCACTCTCCCTCTCATCTATTCAATCAGTAATTTTATAAAGCTCCCATTTAAAAATATTCCAGTTTGTACGAATATGAAACAAATTAATAGATTGACAACAACTAATCTTTAAGTTTCACATACATGTATTGTCTTAAAAATTTCTTAAATTATTAAATCAGCAAAAACAACATACTTAGAGCATTGAATAGAATGTCCTTAAATGTTGAACATAAAAAAAGAGCGGTGTGTATTTTCCGCCCACAAATTAGAGAACATAATCGTTTTAATATGTGTTATTTTTTAATAATATCTATATCATTTACTTTTTTAAACTCAATAACTGCGGTTTCTATGTTGGCACTGTACTGATTAAGGTACTCATGTGCCTTATTTAGAGCTTCAGGGTCGTTTGTTTCTTTAAACAAACTAATAGCTTTTGCTGCTAATACAAGGTAACGCGTAGCTATTTCCAAATCTGTATGGGCGGAATTGTATTCATCAGGTATTTTCATCTTTTTGATTTCTCTTTGTGATTCTTCTAGATTTTTTACAGTGTCCTGAATATTAAGTATATCTGTTAATATAGTATTTGCTTCTTCTTTCGAATACACTACATTACCCTTTTCATAGTAGTTAAAGGAGTTTTCAATAGCTTTTTGAAATTGTATAGCATCATGTTGGAAGCCTTCAACATTAGATACAATTTGTTCTTCATACGATTCTTTTGATATAGGTACGCAACCTTTAGTTAGCCAAATTAATACAAAAATACAAATTACACTTCCAAACATTTGTGAGATAGTAGCGTCTCCGTTACGAATCCCTGATATTATAACCCATACAAAAACAAGTATTAGCAGAATACCAACAATTAGTCCTAAATTCAATTTGAATTACCACCCTTTTGAAATGAATTTTTTTAAAATTATATATCTATATATAATCTTATTATAATTAAAAAAATAGATAGTTCAATGTTCTTACTAAACATAGTTTGTAACGACTCTCAATTCAACGCAAGGGGAGTATTATACGGAGAATATTTTAGAAATGGCATCAACCCGCTGAAAAATTAGAAGCTACAGTTCTTGTAGGAATTGAATACTTTGAACGAGAAGATTTATATGAGTATATCTATGAATGCTGTAATGCTTTAGCAGAAAAGATTTTCGAACAAGGCCAGCATGCCAAAGCAGGTACATACTTCTATAAAGCAATGCAAGCTAAGAAAAAAGCCGATGCGAAAGGAGCTTTGAAATGAAAAAGCTAATTAAAGTGATGAGTATTGCTACTGCTTTAATATTTACATTGGGAATTACATCTCAAACAGATAGTCACGTAGTAAAAGTCGTTCAAAGTATGATGGCAGACGGAGACCATGGTGGTTGATGTCTTTTGACCCGGAATTTAGTCCCGGGTCTTTTTTTATTGAAACAAGATATAAATCGTCAGTTTTAACTATATAGTTGAGAAGGAGGATCATGATGAAATATCAAACAATATTTCCCTCATTAAAAAAATCGCTTTTTATCGTTATCCTTTCTTTCAGTATGTTAATTTTCACACTCCCTACCTCTATCTTTGCACAATCCAATAATAATGCAAATCCTGTTACAAATTACTATGTATCTCCAACAGGAAACGATCTCAATCCCGGTACATTAGATCAACCTTTTGCTACTATTTAAAAAGCTGCTAATGTCGCAAAAGAAGGAAGTACAATCTACATAAGAGGCGGAGTTTATAACCAAAAAGTTCGTGTCGCTCATTCTGGTTCCTCAGGCGCACCCATTACTTTTCAAAATTACCAAAATGAAAAAGTCATTCTCGATGGTTCTAAAGTCAAGTTAGCAGATGATGGGGTATTTACAATAGAAGATAAAAACTATATTCAAGTAATAGGTTTAGAATTTCGCAATTTAAAATCAACGAAAGTTAACGAAACCCCTATTGGTATTTATATCACTGGAACAGGAAGTTACATCGATATTAGAAATAATTATATTCACCACATTGAAGCAAATGTAAAGAATGGAAACGCACACGGTATTGCTGTATACGGTACTTCATCTAGTGCACAAAATAATTTAAATCATATTGTCATCGATAATAACGAAGTAGCAAATTTGAAATTAGAATTGAGTGAAGCAATTGCTGTGAATGGGAATGTGGATTCTTTTGAAGTTACCAATAACAAAGTACATGATAACAACAACATTGGAATTGTTCTAATTGGACATGAAGGCGTATCTCCAGTAGCTTCTTTAGATCAGGCACGAAATGGAGTTGTTCGTAATAACATTGTCCACCACAATTCATCCATCAATAATACTAGTTATAATGAATATTCAGCTGATGGTATTTACGTAGATGGCGGGAAAGAAATTATCATTGAGCAAAATCAAAGCTATGAAAACGACCTTGGTATTGAAGTAGCTAGCGAACATGCAGGAAAAAGTGCAAGCCAAATTACGGTTAGAAACAATACGATATCCAATAATATCATGAGTGGCATTGCAATTGGTGGATATGACAGTCAGCAAGGATATGCTGAAAATAACACGATTACAAACAATGTGATTTATAAAAATGATACAAAAGATCAGGAGAGTGGCCAAATCGAATTAAATTATGATACCCGAAACAATGTAATTACCAATAACCAAATCTATGCAAGTAATAGCCGTATTTTTATTAGCAATAATTTTAATAAAAACACTGGGAACAAACTTGATTACAATCAATACTATGGTGAATTCGATCAAACTAATGGCTTATGGCAATGGAAAAGAAAAACGTATAGAGGATTTTCTTCTTATCAAGCAGGTATGAACCAAGAAGGAAATGAACAACATAGTGTATTTAGTAAATTGTCTCCTTCATTCAAAATAATTTTAAAATAAAACAAATTTACTAAAACAACTTTATCTTAGCTATCTTCATCTCCCCTCCCTGTAAAAGTAAAAGAAAAATTAAAAGTTGTAGTTTCGATTGAAACTACAACTTTTTTTATATTCATAAAAACTCTGTATTCACTCTACATATACTTGATTAGCATGATTGTAATATGTTTTATTATTACTATTATGCACTTTATATTAATACAATCGATTCAATTTACCCTTGCAACTATTTTGAATCTTATCTATACCTATAGTACTTGCAACATCTTTTTCCTACCGAACGAAAGAATATAAACACATAAGTTTCCCACTTTACATACAACACATTTCCTAACAATATAGAGGCATAAGTCTGATAAACCTTCTGCAGAGCGAAAAGAATTTTACGGTAAAAATTCACCTAGTGAAATTGTTAATGAATTGACCAGTGAATATAATATGAAACAAGTTTGAAATAATAATAAGCCAACTACTAATAAATCCGTATATATTATCAAATATAGAAAAGATAAAAAATTGGCTTGGCCATCTGTATTCGTACTGCAAATACAAAAGCGGAATTCAACAAAACAAAAAACAACCTCACTTGACCTCTATCAAAATAATCCTTTTCAAACTATTTCTCATTAATATATTGCATTATTAAATCCTATACTCTTTTGTAATAGAACTTTCTTAGGCTATTTCAAAAATTTCACTCCGAACAACGTTTACCTATTTACTGAATTTATTTATTGAATGACTAAAATGAACAATTCCTGCACATATATCGCTGATAATATGTTCCATCTCTGCCCAGGGAGGCTGAAATTCCGTGCCCCATTCAATCGTAAAACCATATATTTTTCCTTTGCTTGGATCAGTCAAATGCCGACTATATGCATAATCATCAGAAGTTCCAGAAGTAGGATAAAGGTCGAATGCCTGTTGCACCTTATAATTTTTTCCGCGGACAGCTTCGATACCATCGGCCATAGAACTTGCTAACTCTTTACATAGCCTTTGATCATCGTTGGGAATATACTCTTTATAAGCTTCATCTTCATCCACACCACGAATATTATTAAATGAAGGGTTTTTAAAGTTCATAACTGGATTATTTGACTGATTCTCATCATCTCCCCAACTCGTTAATATTTTTTCTCCATGACAATGAATATCTACATACCATTTTATTTGTGGAAAATTATCAAATACCCAAACTACATTTTTAGTTTCGGGTTCCGACACAGGAGCACTTCCATTATATGTTTGACTCGGGCTGCATGGATCTGTAGACGTGGCAACTCCCGCAGCAGGCGAGAAATGCTCAGGAAAATTCCAAAGAAAATCAAAATTTCGATTGAGATCAACCCCTATACACCGGTCCTCTCCTCCACTATCTGCTGGATTTCGGTTTTTTCTCCACATTGCTTCGTTCGTCTGACTATGGAAGCGCCCGTCGGGATTGACATCTGGAAAAATAATAAAATCCATTGATTCAAAAATTGATTGTACTTCATTTTGCGAAAAAGTTTTACCGCCATATATTAATCCAGTATTTTGAACATAAGCTTCTAATAAATCCGCTGCCAAAAACACACAAATTTCACAACTTCCCCACTCACGTGCATGAACACCACCTGTCAAAAAAATTGTATCTTTTCTACTTTGAAGATTACTTGAAATTCGCAAAGCATGAGATATACGATTCTCTATACTCTTATGAGGGAGTGTGATTAACTCTGTAATGTTTGGATATTTGTTATTTAATGCAATGATAGCCGACTCTACTTCTTTTATATTTAAGTAAGCCACTTTATTTCCTCCTTAGAAAATTAGCATATTGATCAACGTTTAATTCCTAATCCTTGCGGCGCTATTCTCCCTGCCTCATAGCGATCTCCACTGCCGACTTCCTGCTGTCGGAATTCCAACTTAGAACGGCTAAGATTTTCCACAACTTCAATAGGAAATCCTAATGAACGAACAGACTCCAAAGAATTATCAGGTACATATGCTTCTACAACAAAAGTACCATCAGCTTGTTTACTTGGTCCTCCACAATTCATATCAATTGAACCACTACTAATAAGTTCCTTCATTTCTTCACGTGTATTTGTTGTAATTATTATTTTTTTAATCATATTTCTCCATCCATTTTCACATATTTTGAATTTCTCACATAGTATTTACTTCATTTACAGCATTAGATACATTGCCTCTCTGTGCATGACTAACAGCTTTGAACGCATTAACCCGTCCATATCCATATTTTTGATGATGTCCATTAGAATCATAGTTAACTCCACCAATCTTATCACAAGTAGATAGTATGACTTCACGAACTTGTTGCCATCCTAGATGAGGGTTTACAGAAAGCACTAAAGCTCCAATACCCGCTGTACAAGGTGCTGCAAAGCTTGTCCCCGTGCTAGACGTATAACCACCTCTTACATCTGTACTATATACATTTACTCCAGGCGCTAAAAGATCTAGTTCTGGTCCAAAAGCAGAACCATCTTCTTTGTCCTGACGCGTAGATCTTCCAACCGCAATAGTATTTGGATGTGCACATACCTCGTCCTGTTCAACAGGAAATTCTCCATTACTAACTGCCCAAAAAATAGGTGTTCCCAGTCCGTTTCGACCTTCTTTTACAGCAAATTCAAGAGCTACATCTAAAACAGATGTCAACAACCAATCTCCTACATTAGGTCCCAGACTACAAGCTATAATATCAGCACCTGCTACATTAACATTTTCTTTTGATGGATCAGCTGCATATGCGATTGCGCGAGCAAGGGTTGCTTGTGAACCAACCTGGTCAGGAAGCGCAGCAATTGGAAGGAAATCTGATTGATTCGCTATTCCACACCCGCCTCTTTCATTATCCGCTCTTGCAAGAGCGATTCCAGCACAAAACGTACCATGTTTACTATTTGGATATTGCGATAAACTATCTACAAATAATGCTGTACTTCCTTGCTGTTTAAAATATCCAGCACCAGCAACTACTGCTTCTTTTAAATCTGGATGATTTACTTCAAATCCGTTATCAATGATAGCTATACGAATCCCATCGCCCTTTGCAATATCCCAAGCTTCTTCTGCATGTACATCTGCATTTACAACGCCCCCATTTGAACCGTCATTTTTCCACTGCCATTGTTTACTATAGTCAGGGTCAGTTGGCCTATTTCGTGAAGAAATTTGTTCAATAAATTGCGGTTCTGCAAACAAAAATTCAGAACGTTCGTTCAGTTTATTGGCAACTTCAAGAAAATCAAGATCTGCTGGAACTTTTACTTCATATAAATGTTTACCAAATCCTAACTTATTAATTATTTCAAGATTATTTTCGGACAGTAAAGCTAGGGATTCCTGTTCGTTTAAGTTAGGATCAATCTGTACAGTTAGAAGATTATTCCCAATTAACATACGCCCATTTTCCTGCTTGAAGACTCTACCTATAGCGATTTCTTCAGAACTCCTGTTAAAAGATCTACTGATTTCTTCATTTGGATTAATAAAATACCATCCAGCATTTTGAAAAGCTTGCTGCTCTTCTGTATTTGTTGTCTCTTTTGAATCAAGAAGCACTGTTGCCTGTTTTAAACCTTCATTTAAATTTCGATTCTGTTCAACAGGCTTAACTGCCATGATATCAGTTAATTCTTTAATTTGAACTTTTTTGCCCCGAACGTAATATTGTCGTTCCACATAAATCAACTCCATTTCCATTATTATTTGCAATATTAGATTGTTAATATGAAAATACAATTATCCATTACAAATATTACCTATAAAATACGTTCTCAATTTTTATCCAAATTAGCTATACTGTGTAATTCACCATCTAATGGTACAACGAACTCCTCAAGCATAGTTTTCCATTGGATTTTCATTTCTGATCCATGTTTTAGATATCTCGCATATGAATGTGTATATTTATGCTGATCATATCATTTACTATCGATAATCCCTCCAATATTAGTAATAGGATCGGCATCTATTATATATTGCATCCAGATGTATCCAGCTCTCTATCATCTACACACCAGGTATTCTCAAATCGATGTTGGTTTGCAGTGAAATTTAATCAAAAAATCCAAACAATCCCATATTATATGGGAAATAAAAAGAATCCATTTGAAATAACTTTATTCAAAATGGATTCTTTCTTTGGAAACTAGTATGCGATTTTTATAAAAAATTTGATCATTTTGTTACCCTTTATTTTGTTTAGTTCTCCGTAAATTTAAGTATCCTTCTTCACTAATAAAGATAAATATAGCGACTGTTAACCATTACATTTGTGATACTATATATAATAATACACTTAATACAATGGAGGTCTACAACATGAAAAACATAAAGAAATTCCTCAACGAACCGTTTATTAAATACCCATTAGCTATCATTTCAGCTATAGCTATTATAAAAACAGGCTATGATTTAGGTTCCTTCATAATAAAATTTAAACATATTTAAATCGTAAAAAGGAAATTGATCTATTTTAACAAATGGTCCATTTCCTTTTTATATTTTATTGCATCTTTTTCAAAACATAGTGACTTTATTTAAAAGTGATAATTGTTAATAATATGATTTCGTGCGATAGCTAAGAAACTATATTTAAACATAAAATATCTTCATCTAAATCAATTCTTTTGTTATCAATAGCCCTCAACATATAAAGAAAATCTTTTATTACCACAAAATTCCCCAGAAAAAATACAACTGAACTCTTTTCTTATTCCAAACTAGTTATATCATTTCGTATAATAGAAATATACATATATCCTACTACACTTCAGGGAGGCCTTTATCTTGAACTATGGCTGGGCTGGAACTATTGAACAATTTAAGCAATTAGATGTACAGTTTTTTGTTAAACAATTGCTAGATCATATCTATAAAACCAATGCTAATGATTCAAAAATAACTTCTCAAAAGAAAGCATGGATTGATAGTTTCAATAAACTACAAAGTTTATTTAATCGATTTTCTAATTTAGATGCATCACTTATTTTTGAATATGAGATTTTACGCGGAGGCGGTCGTCGTCCAGATGTACTTTTACTAATCAATGGTTATCTGATAGTCCTCGAATGTAAAAGTTATAATAACGTTTCGCCTTCTGAATATATCCAAACATCCCTTTATATGCGTGATCTCGAACATTATCACTCGGCTATTCAACAATCTAACATGCAAGTCATAGGTGTTTTACTGCTTACAAACTATGAAGGTGAACATTGGTTTTTCCAAAAAGATTACCAAGTAACCCTTTCCACCGTTGATGGATTGGAAACCATACTTAAACGAATATTAAATAAAACAGAAGCACCAACTTTAACGCTAGAGGATGTAATCAATGGTGTCTATGAACCCTCACCTTCTATGCTAGAAGCTGCTCGATCCATTTTAAATAATGAACCGCTCCCTGACATTAAAGCTGTATCAAGCAGTAATTTTCCAGAAGTACAACAAACTGTACGCTCAATCATTGAAGAAGCTCAACTTACAAATACCCATCATCTCATTTTAGTATCTGGCGAGCCAGGAGCAGGTAAAACATATTTAGGTCTGACCATTGCACACGAGATGAAAAATGCAGTTTATTTATCTGGTAACGGCCCATTAGTAGACGTATTACAAGATACGTTGAAAAATAGAACCTTCGTACAAGGTCTATATGGCTATAAAATGGATTTTCTCGAAAAGAGAATGATTCCAAAAGAACAAATAATCATTTTTGATGAGGCCCAACGAGCATGGGATACAAAAAAAGTCGATCAATCGCTCACTAAACGAAATCGAACAGCCCAAAACTTAAGCGAACCGGATATTATAATGAATATTACAACAAACAATAAACCGTGGAGTTTAACAATTGGCTTAATTGGTGATGGACAGGAGATCTATTCTGGAGAAGAAGGCGGTCTTGCCCTGTGGAATCATGCGATCGCTGAAAAAAACGTGACTGTTCACTCTAAACATCCTAATTCTTTATTTACTAATGCAGCACATTATAGAACTCATTCTCAGCTACATTTAAACTCATCTTTCCGTGCTCATGCAGCTTTAAAATACTATGAAATTATTAATACTTTATTAGATGCTAATTTTGAACAAACAAAACAACTGATTCATCATCTACCGAAAGAACATTATCAACTTTTTATTACACGCGATCTAAACAAAGCCAAACATACTTTACATCAGCTTTATCAGGATGATACAAAAACAGTTGGCGTTGTCTGTGCTGGTGGCGCTGATCGTCAAAAAGAAGTCCCTGTTCTACCAAGAGATGAACGATATGAACGCCCTAGTAAGATTGCCCAATACTTTAACTATCCCGAATCTCAATACTATTGTAGAGCGCTCAACTACAGCTCAACTGAATTCCAAACACAGGGACTTGAACTAGATATGACGCTCGTTCATTGGGATGATGATCTATATCTACAGAATGGAACTTGGAAGGGTCAGCACTATCAATGGGGTGTCGAAGATCCGTTCCAAATTAAACTCAATGCATATAGAGTTATTTTGACCAGAGGTCGAGATGGAACAATTATTTACATACCACCCAAAACTATACTAGATGAAACTTGGAACTTATTAAAAAATCATTTACATATTCCTGAATTGACGTTTTAAGGCTTATAATAAGAGACGATATTCTAGAGTCCTTTAGAATATCGTCTCTTATTTTTTTATTTTACAGCAACCGGAGAATTGTTCTTACATGCCTTAGAACTTTTGTAAGAAGTAGTTTCTTTAAACAATTAGTATTCTAGGAAATTGCAACTAAAGAAGTTGCTGTTTCTTTTATTCCCCTAAAAACTGAATCGCTTTGCGATACTTCTCCAATCGTTTTAGGTCTTTATCTGTTATCCTAGCAAGTCTTGAGCGATCAGAATTATGTTTTAAGTCTGCAAGTTTAACTGTACGGGCAAGAGAATTTACTTTCACTCTGCTCAGATACTCAAAATAAGGCGTGTATTTCTCTTTTGTCAGTACCTGCACTGCTTCAACTACGTTATAAGGTATACCAGCATTTAATAAATCAGCAGCTGTTATCTCAGTATCTTCAAGAACATCATGCAAATAAGCAGTAGCCTTCTCTTCGGTCGTATTTACAAAGCTAGCAACTGCCTCAGGGTGTTTGATATAATCCACACCCGCTTTATCTACTTGTCCAGCATGGGCTTTTTTGGCTATCTCATGAGCTATTTTTATATAATCAGCTAACATCGTAAAAGCTCCCCTTTCTTTAAACAAAATCTCCCCCTCTAGCAAGCTGTTCTAAAAGTGAAGGAGGAAAATATTGATATAACCCTCAGCAAATCATTGGAGTTCATCTTGAAACAAAAAATTTATAAAAAATGCCATCCTCTCTGTATATTTCTACAAAAAGAATAGCGTTTTTTGGTTATACGGATACATTTTTATTTTAATTTGAATTACGCCCTTTTCTCTTACGGGTATTTACTATATTAATGAAGAAAATTAGTCCGAAGATAAGGAATAAAAATGGGTGTACCCATGTTCTAAAATTAACAAGACTTATAATAAACATTATAATGCAAAGGATACAACCTATAATATCAATGCTAAAAGATAACTTCCCCTTTATTTTTTTCATTTATAACTATTCCCTTCCAGATGCCACCTTTAATTTATAATTCTCAATATAATAATAACATACGTTTCGATTTTTAACCTTTTTACATTTAATTACTTTTTTAGTTCTGGTGCAACAAATACCTGTATTGTGTGCACCAGGGTAGCAAGATAGCAATAACCCCTGAAATTAAAAGTAAATCTGAACAGATTGAAGAATCCACTACAAAAAAGCTACCGAAGCAAAAGTAAACAACATATAGATTTGAATTATATTTCTCAACAACCAAAATTACTTAATGTGGCAAAATAATACTCGGGTTGGCACCCAATACCATATTACGATTGTTCCAGTCGCAGTAAGGTACCTTTGGGTGTTTTTTCTTTTGTTTGAAACACATTCTGGCAAAATACCTGTATCTTTGTTGATTTACGACTCACATAAACCAACAAACTTCGTATATATAATTTGTTACCCTAAATAGGTTGACGATACGAACAGTTATAGGAGGATTTTGTGAATGGTAAAAACAGCTTGTGTAAGTATGATTACTGGCATTCTTTTAATATGTTCAACAGGATGTGCCACTCAAACTGATTCTATTACAGCTAAAACTCAATCAATAGATGATGGCACATATACAACAAAAGAGATCACAGACGCATTTCCTGTAGGAACACCCATAACTACTTACATTCAAAAAGAAGAAAAACTGAACGTAAAACATCTCACCAATATTTCACTTACAGATGGTGGCGTCGGTAGAGTTCTGGAAGCAACAGATGGTTTTGTTGTCGTATGTGGGAATGAAAAAGGAATTTTTGATGTGTTAATATTTAAAACCATGGAAGATGTAAAGAAATATGAACAGAGTTTAAAGCGATAATTAATATCCTTCTTATGCCTTTTACACAAACATTGTCCTCTAGCTCTTGCTATGGCTTTTTCTAAGTACAGTATAATTGCGTCATGAATACACACACGTTATAATAGTCACCTAATTACATATTAAGAGGTGCAGAAAATGAATAAAACAGAATTAACAAAATTAGTAGCAGAAAAAGCTGAACTTACACAAAAAGATGCTGCAGCAGCAACACAAGCGTTATTAGATACAGTAACAAATGCGCTAGCAAATGGAGAGAAAGTACAGATTCTTGGTTTTGGTACATTTGAAGTACGTGAAAGATCTGCACGTACAGGACGTAACCCACAAACAGGTGAAGAAATGCAAATCGCGGCTTCAAAAGCACCTGCTTTTAAAGCTGGAAAAGAATTAAAAGAGGCAGTGAAATAATTATATACATTGAAAGAGTCCTGATATGAATATCAGGACTCTTTCAATAGCCTTTTTGTTCATAAAACAAAAAAGTATCATCCAATATATATTAGATGATTCCTCCTCTCCCACCTATTTCCGTAGGTGGGCCTTATCTTTATTACACAATCCAAATCATACTCTGATTTTTCCATAAACTCTATGCAATTATACATATCTGTAAAAAATTACACCAAATAAATATTACATATAATAAAATAATAAACGTGGATACATTCTATAAAGCAGATTCTTTTGAAAGGCGTCACTCTAATGCTGATCTCAAATCTCTTGTACTTTGTGAACTAACAATCTGGTGTATATAGACGATCCTGTTTTATAGGATGTGTTTACACGTATAACAAAGGGATAATACGATAAGTTTATACTAAATGAACGTGGTTCAAGTCGGAAGAAGGCACCTTAGGGTGTCTTTTTTTGTACATATAAAAGCCTCACCGTCCCTGGAAACGGTAAGTCCTTTAAAACAAATAACAATTGCAACTATATTAATTTTACATTACATTAAAAGTTAGAGAAAGCGCTTATACTAATACAGTGCTAAATAGTAGGTGAAAAAATGGAATTTAACGATTTGGGTATTACCATTAAAGAACTTAGAATAAAAAAAAACATATCACAATCCGAATTGTGTCATGGAATATGTTCACAAAGTCAAATTAGCAAGATCGAAAAAGGTGTGATTTATCCATCTAGCATATTGTTATATCAATTATCAGAAAGACTTGGGATTGATCCAAATCATATATTTGCACTAACTCAAAACAAAAAAATTAAATATGTAGAAAATGTAAAATATGTAATAAAAGATTGCTTAAAACAAAAACAATATAAAGAACTTTATGAAATAGTAAAAAGAGAGAAAAACTTAAATAACTTTCAAACAAATGAAGAGAAACAATTTCTAATATGGCATGAAGCAATTGCTATATTTATGGTGGAGCGATCAATAAAAACGGCTTTAGATCTTTTAAATCATGCATTAAAACTAACTTTAACTAATTCTAATTTTTTATCAGAAAGAGAAATAGATATTATGCAGACAATGGCTATATTTCATGGAGAAAATAAAGAATATGAAAAAAGTATTACTATATTAAGAAGATGTTTAAATAATTTTAATAAGTTAGCTTTTCCTAGAGATAAAGAAATTAAATTAAAAATCATTTTCAATTTAGCAAAAAATTTAGGTCATGCAAATCAACACGAAGAGGCAATAAAATACAATGATATGGGCATCCAACTAGCTATTAATCTAAATACTTTATATTTATTAGGTGAATTATACTATGGACAGGGTTGGAACTTATTAAAACTTAAACAATATAATAAAGAAGATGTTGATAATAACATGAAAAAAGCGTTATTTATATTTGAATTAACAAAAAACGAAAAAAAATTACAAATAATTAAAGAAGAATATTTCGAAAAACATAATTGCTAAATAACTACTTTTGAATACTGCTTATCTAATAAAAGAAACATTGCCCTAATTAGAGCAATGTTTCTTTTATTCATTTGACATTAGAAATTGAAATGGATGAGAACAAATTTGGAATTCTATTTTCAAAAGCTAATGTAAAGGAAGGGATTAATTCATGTATTCTTTCTTGCAGTGATTTCTTATCTACTTCTCCAAGTTCGTTCAAAACTTCATTCCCCTCTGAAGTCTCATCCCCAGTGATTAACATGCTTAATATATCTGAGTTAATGATTTCATGTGGCGAATAAACTAGCCCATTCATCATTATATATTTTTGGAGCATGGATGAATTACCCTCATTTGCTTGCTTTACAGCTTGTTTAAGGTATAAATCAAAATATTTCTGTGCAAATTTCACACCTTTTAGTGGAACGGCTCCTACATGTTCAACACCTTTCCAACGTAAATCCGCAATTGAACTCAGCCACCATGCCGGCTCAATAGCTTGTTGCATACGTTGCAGCACTTTGCGTTCGAATCCAGGTTTATGAGTAGAATGTTCTTTTAAACAAGTATCTAACATTTCAGCTTCAATGGCGGCTACGGTCATCCCTTGTCCGTAAATGGGATCAAAGTTACAAAAAGCATCACCTAACACTAATAATCCAGATGGCCAATTTTCCATTTGTTCAAAGTGTTGACGAGTTGACTCCTGCGCTCTAAATCCTCTTGGGACACTTATTGGTTCTAATTCTCTAATTAACTCCCTCATCATAGGAGTAACTAAAGAATCCAGTTCTTTTTCATATTCTTTCGAATTGGTTGGTGGATAGTGCGTACCTCCAGCAACAAATAGTAGCGCTTGAGCTATGTTATCTTCAATATACAATAACCCTACAGCACCAACTTTTTTAGCAGGATCTCCTTCAGAAATTGCACTCAATTTCTCTTTGATATGTGAAGGTACTTTATAATATCTCGTGCTATATCCAAAATCCACCTTTAAACGTTCTGGTTCTGGAACATCATAGCCCATAGATGTAAGCCATTTATTAAGTTTAGATTGACGACCACATGTGTCAACTACCAAATCGGTTAACACAGTTCGCTTTGTTTTTAATTCGTCTCGTTCTTGAATATGAATTCCAATAACACGCTTGTGATCAGACGAAGCTAAAAGGCCTGTCACCGCTTGCTTTGAATAAAAATGTACATTAGGAATTTCTTGCACACGTTGGCGGATTGTCCATTCTAACAATGCTCGACTGCTTGCTGCACCTTTTCGTTCTATAACTAGTTCCAGTTCCCCATACGGAGAAAATCGAATCATTTTATCATTCTTGACATTATGGGCCCCTAAATTTAATAAATCATCAACATATCCAGGAAAGAAACGGTTCATGATTATTTCTCCACGTGGTAATACACGATGAGGATGAAAGTCTTGGGGTGTACCTGGACGTTCAGATGGTTTTTGAGGTAACTCATCTTTTTCAACAACTATCACTTTCTCAAAATAACTGGAAAGCACGCGTGCAGTAAGCAATCCTGCAATACCAGCTCCAATCACAAGTGCATTTTCTCTTTTTTGCTGTTGATATAGTAATTGATTATCCATCAATAATCTCCCCTCTTTCTAAAAAGTATGTTTGTTCAACATGAATCTATTAAAACTTTTCCAGAAATCAGAATAAACAAATGATGATTCTTCATTATTTTAGTAAGGAGCCCGTTGATATAATAGTTCATATAGGGAAACAAAAACAGATACATTTCAAAACACTACGTTCCCCCCACAAGCGAGAAATAATTAACGTGACTAGTAGAATTGTAGTATCTGATAGCACTGGCCTTGAATAGTTTGTTTTTTGGTTATCAATGTGTCAGTAAATCCAGCACATTTATCGTTATACTTTCAAGCTCAGTTCTCTTAATATATATATGTTTATATTTTTTAGATATACGATTTTAAATCTTTCTGAAACCCCAATAGACAAATGTACCGGTATCATTATATTAAAGAGTTCACCCTAAATTAGTAATCTGTTGAAAAACTACTTTAGCCAACAGGTGCTTTAATTAAATACCTTTATTATCTCTGCAAAGGTATTTAAATTTCAAATACGTTTTTCAATCCTTTGAATCCAGTAAAATAATTCATTTAAATAATAAGATTTCACTGCATAATAGAATACCTAAAGCGCTGTGGGTATTTCGTTTCATTATGCCCCTATCGGGATCTGCCTTCATCATTCATATTATTAAAATTACGTTAGTCCAAGTCAGAAAAAGTACACTTAAATGAGGATCTTTTTAACAAAATTCAAGTTTATATAACCTTTATAAATGCCCACCGCTTATAATAGTTTTTTAATACTGCTTTATTCCCCCTTTAATATTTTTTATAATTTGCACCTTAAATGTATGACTTTTATTCCCCTTATAAATATTTAGGGTTTTTAGAAATATTTATTTGATTTTTAGTAATATTAGGATTCTATTTTATCTAATAGAAACTAGAGGGTTTGAGAAAAGTATGTAATAATGCATAATAAATCAATCAGATATTATGATATACTTTCAAAGAGCTGATACAAAATTTCTTTAGATTGGAAAACTAAAGTCTTATCTACCTATTTGTGGGGACGCCTTATGGCGTCTTTTCTTTTTATTATAAAAAACCCCCAAGCATTCATATGCTTAAGGGTTTATCAATTGAAAGGTAGAGCTGTTTGGAATTCTTTAAATTAAGAACAAAGTGGGATTACTCCTAAACCAATTAATAAAGCTGCAGCAAACGCTGGAATTGGCGCAGGAATCTCGATACCTTCTACAACTAAAAAGTATTGACCATTTACTAATTTAAAACAAACTAATTGCATGGATAATCCTCCCTTCTGTTAGGATTAATACATTATATTAATTAATCTAATTATTGATATAATTAAATGGTTTGTTTTTTAGAAAATGGGTAAGCAATATTCCGGGGAAGCACATTAAATGATCTTTCCCTTATTTTCAAAAGGACCTGCTCATTTCATACGTAAAAACATAAGTTGACACTCCCACGGCTAAAGCCGCAAGTCCTATACCTTACGGTGTAACGGATGGGATTCTTGAATGACTAAGCATTCGCAGTCCATTTCTGTTTTGAACAGCCTTCAAGATGAGGGTGTGCCATCACCCCTCCTAAGACAGACCATATAGGTTCTTAGGCTGATTGACTATTACCGCCAACCACAGTTGCGTAGCGAATATTCATCGCCCCAACGATATCACGATGTTTCTCAAACCCACATTGGCACTTGTATTTTCTGTCTTGCGCCTTGTTCTTTCCAGAACATTTCGGACATGTTTGACTTGTATAAGAAGGGTTCACATATTCGACCTTTATGCCAACTAATGTCGCTTTGTACTCGATGAATTGTGCTAAACGATGGAATGACCAAGTGTGTAGATTTTTTTCGTTTTTACGGCTTGTTCGTGCCGTCTGTCTAATGTTCGTTAGTTGCTCTAATCGAATGACAGAAATATTATTATCCGTTGCAAAATCAACGATTCCACGACTTACTTTGTGGTCTTGGTCTTGCATCCATCTTTGTTCTTTATCATCAAGTTGACGAAGGGCATTCAGTTTCTTAGCTTCTCCTAATTTCTTGCGAATACTGCGAAACTTACGTTTCATAAATTTATTTTGCCTACCGTTCCCGAAGAAACGAACTTTATCATCATCTGTGATAGCTACCGCAGGAACTTTGAGACCTAAGTCTACTCCTAAAATCTTTGTTCCCGTTTTTTCGTTTGTAGGAATCGTGACAGATATTTGAGCAATCCATTTAGCAGATTTCTTCGTGATACGAAGTGTACCTAACTTGTACTTCAACAATTCGAAATTGCGATTATATTTGTCGATTAATAAAGCGCGAACCTTTAAACGAGTTGACTTTCCGTTTACCATAAACGGAATTGAAATGTGTGTGAAGTCAAATGAATAGTTTTGGTTATTCCATACACAAACAGGTCTTTTTAGAATCGGAACGATTTTGTATTTACTCTTTTTCACCTTTGTAGAAAACACACTTTTCGCATCTTTAATTGCTTGATTTTTCACCGCACTTGGGATATTGGCCTCAATATCCTTTGTACTTTTCTTCGTGCTTTTCTTTGCTTCAACCATTTCAGATACAAGAGCATTAATGACTTTTATATACTCGTGGCTACTTTGTTCCAATAGCATGATTTGTTCTTTTGTTGGAAGCAATTTAACTTTAACCGTGATGGTTTGTGACACAAGTTTCACCCCCTCGTTTTTTGATTTTCAACATAATGTTTTATTGTCTCACTTGATACACTTCCAGCAGTAGAAACAAAATAAGAACGCGTCCATAGGCTCGGCAAGTGTTGAAGATGTGAAAATTCTTCTCTCAAACGTTTTGATGTCACTCCTTT